>CAYYWP010000001.1:0-20996 GCA_964475125.1 uncultured Binatia bacterium (SeqCode)
ACGCCGTCGAGCTGGCGCGCGAGCTCGGCATCCCCGAGGTCATCGTGCCCTATTATCCCGGCCTCGGCTCGGCACTCGGCGTGCTCTTCGTCGAGGTCCGCCACGACTTCGTGCAGTCCGTCTTCGCCACCAACTCACGCTTCGATGTCGCCGCCATCAACGCCGCCTTTGCCAGGCTCGAAGCCGAGGGGCGCGAGCGGCTGGCGCGCGAGGGGGTCCCACCCGAGCGCATGACGCTGCGCCGCACCTTCGACGTGCGCTATTACGGGCAGGTCTCCGGCGGGCTGACCCTGCCGGTCAAGGCAGCGCCCCTCGCGGAGGCCGACATCCGCGCCCTGTTCGCCCTCTTTCACACCCGGCATGCGGCGGAGTATGGGTACACGCTGCCGGAGGATATGGCGGAGCTCGAGATCGTCAACGCGCGGGTCAGCGCCGAAGGGGCGCGCGAGGCGCGCCCGGCGATGGTCTTTCGCCGTGCCGCCGCCGGTGTCGCGACACCGGTGGCCCAGCGCCGCGTCTTTTTCGATGAACACGGCTGGCTCGAGACCCCGGTCTGGCGTCGCGACCAGCTCCCGGTGGACCATGTCGTCGAGGGACCGGCGGTCGTGGAGCAGCACGACACGACGACGCTGCTGATCCCCGGCTCGCGGGCGCGGGTCGATCAACAACTCAACCTTCTGTGCTCGATAGGGTGACGCCATGAAGTTGGATGCGGTGACCTTCGAAGTGTTGCGCAACGCGCTGTCGAGCATGTGCGACGAGGGCAGCGAGATGATCGCGCGCCTGGCCTATGCGCCGACCATCAGCGAGGGGCACGACCACTCGTGCGCGCTGCTGACGGCGGAAGGCCGGCTGGTCGCGCACGGCAATCGCGATCAGGCGCCGCACATCGGCTCCTTCGAACCCTCGGTGCGCGTGGTGCGCCAGTGGATCGAGGATCAGTTCGAGCCCGGCGACGTGTACATCTTCAACGATCCCTATTCGGGTGGGACCCACTGCAACGACGTCAAGCTGATCCGCCCGATCTTCCACCAGGGCACACTGGTCGCCTTCAACTCGTCCACCGGCCATTGGCCCGACGTCGGCGGCGCGCTGCCCGGCAGCTTCAACCCGCGTGCGCTCGACTGCTACTCCGAGGGCTTGCGCATTCCCCCCATGCGCCTGTTCAAGCGCGATGAGCTCGATCGCACGGTGATGGCCTTGATCGCCTACAACATGCGCACCGGTCGCGAACGCGTCGCCGATATCTGGGCTCAACAGCGCGCCGGGCGTTTGATCGAGCAACGGCTGCTCGAGCTGTTTGCCCGCCACGGCGAGCCGATGATGCGGGCGTTGTTCGACGATGTCTTCGACTACACCGAGGAAATGTTCCGCCGGCAGGTCGCCGAGCTCCCCGACGGCAGCTTCGAGTTCGAGGACTTCTCCGACCGGGACGTCATGCATCCGAAGGCGCCGCGCATTCGCATTCATTGCAAGATGACCATCGACGGCGACGCGGTGACGTTCGACTTCACCGGCAGCGACGAGGCGCCGATCGGACCGTTCGGCTTCCCGCGCCCCTCGCTCGAGACCGCCGTCTACGACGGCACGCTGCACTGCTTCCCGTATCTCGCGCCGTTGAATCACGGGCTCTCGCGCTCGCTGACGATTCTCTCGCGGCCCGGCAGTTGCGTGGATATTCAAGAACCGACGCCGGCCTCCGGCTACGCCAGCGGCGCGTATGAAAAAGTCGCCGCCGTCACCATGGCGTGCTGGGCGAACGCGTTCTCGACCGTCAATCCCAAACGCATGTACGCCGCCGGCATCAACCTCGCCAACCTCTGCATCGGCGGCGTGCATCCGAAGACCGGCAAGCAGTACGTCAACTACCTGTGGAACGAGGGCGGGCAGGGGGCGCGCAGTTACAAGGACGGCAACTCCTTCCAGATGATGATTTTCATCGGCGGCGCCACCAACCAGCCGATCGAGATCCTCGAGCGCTGGTACCCGCTGCTCTACACGCACTGTACCGGCGTGCAGGACTCGTGCGGCGATGGCGCGTTCCGCGGCGGCCTCGGCATCGACCGCAGCTTCAAGACGCTCGGCCCGATGACCCTCACCATGCACGGCGACCGGGCCGAGGTCACGCCCTTTGGCCTCGCCGGCGGCACCAATGGCGGACCGAACACGCTGGCGGTGCGGCGCGCCGCGGCACCGGACCGGGAGGAGACGCTCGGCATGCACGCCATGGGGATCCGCCTGGAGACGGGCGACCACGTCATCTATCGGTCGAACGGCGGCGGAGGGTTCGGCCATCCGCTCGATCGCGATCCGGCGCTGGTGCTGGCGGACGTGGCGAACGACTGGATCTCGCGCCACAAGGCCGAGCAGGTCTACGGGGTCGTCATCGTCGACGACGCGTCGAGCGGCCACGTCGCCCTCGATCTCCCCGCCACCAGGGCCCTGCGCGACACATTGCGGCGCCGGCCGCGCGCGCACGGCTACGGTCCGGGTGAGGTACACCCGCTCGGCGAGCGCCTGGAAGCCGCTCCGGTCGCCAAGGTGGCCTGAGCGGCGGCGCGGCTGGACTCACAGTTCGTTGAAAAGGCCGCGCTCACACTTCGACGAGCTCAGCTAACCTCGATCTGACGAAAACCTCAACGCCGAGACGCAGAGTACGCAGAGGGCACAGAGGCGGCGGGCATGAGCTCGAGCGCCACCCTATCGTCATCGTCGATTGGTATCGGGGTTCACTCTCTCTAGACCCTCGTTCTCCGCGGTCTCTGCGAGCTCCGCGGCTCTGCGTTGAGTTTCTTTTCGCCGATCGAGGCTAACCGAGCGCGGCCACCGCCTTGATCTCGATCAACCACTCCGGGCGCGCCAGACCCGCGACGATCAGCAGCGTGTTGGCGGGGTAGTCGCCGTTGGGGAACAGCTTGGGGAAGAGGTCGTTGCGCACCTCGATGAACCCGGCGATCGATTCGCGGCCGACCAGATACGTGGTGAGCTCGACGATGTTGTCGAACGATGCGCCCACGCCGGCCAGCACGCCGCCGATGTTTTCGAACACCTGTCGCATTTGCGCTTTCACGTCGCCCGCGCCGACCGGCGCGCCCTGCATGTCGACCGCCACCGTGCCGGCGATGTAGAGTAGCTCGCCGCGGACGCGTACGGCCTGAGAGTACAGGCCCACGGGCTTGGGCGCCTTATCGGTTCGTACCACCGTTCGATTCGTCGTCGGCATTCGTCTCCTCCAACCACTCCCACCGGGGAGTCTTGTTCGCAACCGTGGAATCTCGATCCTGCACGCCCAGACTGCGTTGCCGGCCGGGTGGCTCTTCTAGCCTGATGTCCCTTGTGGAACAACGCTTTGTGACGCCAGGTGGGACCCATCCCTGGCGCATCTGGCGGTCTCGGAAGGCCACTGGGCCGGGCCGTGTTTGCTTGACTTCAAAACAGTGCACCAGTATCGCTCGGCGAAACGACGGTCAGCAGGAGGGCAGCGTGTCGATGGTGGCGGGGGCGGTGGTGCTCAATACGAAGGTGCTGGTTCTGAACCGGAACTACCTGCCGGTTCACGTCACCTCCGTGCGGCGCGCCTTCTCGCTTCTCTACCAGGGTCTCGCCGAGGCGGTCGACGAGGGCTATCGGACCTTCGATTTCGACAGCTGGTCAAGCCTTGCCGCCAGCGTGCACGACGACACCATCGGGCTGGTCGACCGCGTCATTCGCGTGCCGCGCGTCATCCTCCTGCTCACCTTCGACCGCATTCCCAAGCGGCAGGTGCGCTTCAATCGCTTCAACGTCTACGCCCGCGACCGCAACACCTGTCAGTACTGCGGCCAGCGCTACCCGCGCACCGACCTCAATCTCGATCACGTCATCCCGCGCTCGCAAGGCGGCACTTCGACCTGGGAGAACATCGTCTGCTCGTGCCACGTGTGCAACCGGCGCAAGGGCGGCCAGACCCCCAAGGAATCCGGTATGAAGCTACTCCGTCCACCGCGCCGTCCGGAGTGGACGCCCTTCATGCTCGAGACCTTCAGCCTGCGCCGCTACCGCGAATGGCTGCCGTTTCTGTCGACGGTCGACGCGGCGTACTGGAATACCGAACTGCAGCCCTGACCCGAAGGGCCGGCGGCGCGGCCCCAGGCCGCTTCCCGGGTGGGTGCGGGTCGATGCGAAACTGGGCCCGAGGGTGGTTCCCACACAAGATATTGGGGCTTGGTGCAGAATACCCCCCCAATTTCTTGACAGTGCGAGATGGGCTATGCGATGAATGAAACTGTAGAGGTGGTGGGGTGCGGGCATGCGGATAAAGCAACTCGAGCTCGTCGGCTTCAAGTCCTTCCCGCAGCGGACGATTCTCGATTTCCCTGCCGGCGTGACCGGTATCGTCGGGCCGAACGGGTGCGGTAAGTCGAACGTCGTCGACGCGTTGCGCTGGGTGCTCGGCGAACAGTCGCCGAAGCACCTGCGCGGCGACGCCATGGAGGCCGTGATCTTCAGCGGCAACGAGCGGTCGGCGCCGCTCGGCATGGCAGAAGTGTCGCTGACGTTCGACAATGATCGGCAGCTGATGCCACCGGCGGATCTCGATCTCGAGATCTCGACGCTGCCGGCTCACATCCGCGAGTTGCCCGAGATCACAATCGGGCGCCGCTACTTTCGCTCGGGAGAGTCGGAGTACTACATCAACCGGATCCCCTGTCGCCTGAAGGACATCACCGAGCTCTTCCTCGGCACCGGGGTGGGATCGAAGGCCTACGCCATCATCGAGCAGGGCCGGGTCGAACAACTGATCAACGCCAAGCCGGAGGATCGCCGCTTGTTCATCGAGGAGGCGGCCGGAACGACTCTGTATCGCAGCCGCAAGCTGGCCGCCGAGCGCAAGATGGAACGAGCGCGTGAGAACCTGGCGCGCGTCAACGACATCCTGCATGAGATCGAGCGCCAGGTGCAGTACCTCGAACGACAAGCCAAGAAGGCCGAGGTACATCGACGGCTGAGCGGGGAATTGCGCCAGCTCGAGGTGCATCTGGCCGCTCGGCAGTGGCAGACTTTGCAGCAGGAGCTGGTGCAGCTCGACGCGGCCCGCGCCCGCCTCGCCGGCGAGGAGGCCGCGCGGCGCAGTGCCCTGCAGGCGCACGAGCGCGAGCACGAGGCGGCGGTCGGGCGACTGGCGACGGCGGAGCGCAATCACGCCGCCGCGCGTGAGCGCCTAGCGGTGCTGGAGGCCGAACGGGTCAGTGTGCAGCAGCGCAGTGCCATGCTCGACGAGCAATGCGCCGAACGGGCGCGGCGCACGGCGCGTTTGAGCGAAGACGTGAGCGGAGCGCGGGCGTTGCTCGACGCCGCCGGGGCGCGCCTGCAGCAGGCGAGCCGCGAGCGCGAGGCGTCGGCGCAGTACCTCCTCTTCGACGAGGGCGAGTTGCGCGGGCGCGAGGACGACCTCAGGGCGGCGCGCGCCGCTGCCCTGGCAGCGGCGGAAGCCCTCGAAGTCGCCAAGGGCGCGCTGGTCGACCAGGTGACGCGCACCGCGGACGTGCGCAACCACCTGGCGAGCACGGCGCGCCGTGGGGAAGAGATCACCCGACAGCTCGAGCGCCTGCGCGGCGAAGCCGCGGCGCTCGAGCAGCGGCGTCTGGCAAGCGCAGAGGAGTTGGCGGCCCGCCAGGCCGAGGTGCGGCGCCTGCGCGCCGAGTTGGCACGCGCCAACGCCGAGCAAGAGCAGGGCGCGAATCACCTGCGCGCCCTGGCGGAGGCGCGCCGGCGCTGGGAGCGCGACACGCTCGAGCTCGAAGGAGCGCTGCTGCATGCCAGCTCGCGCCTGGAATCGCTCGAAGAGATTCAGGCGAACTACGAAGGGTTTCAACGCGGCGTGCGGTCGATCATGCGCCAGGCCGAGCATCCGGACGGCGTCCTCGGCGTCGTCGCCGACGTGATCGATATTCCACAGGAGCACGAACGCGCCGTCGCGGCGGTACTTGGCAACCGGCTCCAATACGTCATCGTACGCGGGGAAGAGGAAGGCGCCGTGGCCGTCGACCGTCTCCGGCACGAAGCCTCGGGGCGCTCGAGCTTCATTCCGCTGCAGCCGCGCATACCGGACCTGAGCGCCGTGGCGCGCTTGAACGGTACCTCTCGCCAGATGCTCGATTTGGTCCAGGTGCGCGACGAGTACCGGGGTATCGCCCAGGCGCTGCTGGGAGAGGTGGTGCTGGTTCCGAGCCTGCAGGAGGGGATCGCGCTCTGGCGCCAGAACGGCGTCCGCGTCACGCTGGTGACTCCGGATGGCGACGTCATCGATCCGAGCGGAGTGATCACCGGCGGCAGCGATCGTCCGATCGAAGAAGAAATCTTGGCGCGCCGGCGCGAAATCGAAGCGCTGCGCGGCGTGGCCGACGCCGCGCGGGCGCGCCTGACGGAGGTGCGAGCCCAGGGCGACCACGCCAAGCTGGCCATGAGCGCCGCCGAGGATGCCCTGCGCGCACTCGGCGAGGGACTGCACGACCTGACGGTGCAAATCGTCGCGGCCGAGAAGGACGGCGAGCGCCTCGAGCTCGAGGCCCCGCACCTGGCAAGTCGCGCCGACGTCCTGCGCTACGAGATCGAAACCCTCACCGCCGAAGAGCGCGCCGCAACCGAGGCGGAAGTGGCGTTGCGGCGCAGCGAGGTGGAGCTGGCGGCGGAATACGAGCGGCTCGACCAGGCGCTGCGCATGCAGCGGGCCGAGCATGACGAGGCGGCGGGCCGAGCCGAGAGCCTCGGCGCGGAAGTGACGGCGGTGAAGGTCCGGGTGGCGGAGCGGCGCGAGCGCCAGCAGGCTGCGGCAACCGCGGTGGAGGGACTGCGCGATCAACAGACGCAGCTCGCCACGCGCATCGCGGCGCTGGAACACGAGCGGGCGCAAGCCGAGAGCGAACAGGCGGCGCTGCGTGCCGAGCTCGACGCCGCGCGCGCACAAGCGGAGGCG
Organism: uncultured Binatia bacterium (SeqCode); assembly: GCA_964475125.1. Lineage (GTDB taxonomy): Bacteria > Desulfobacterota > Binatia > HRBIN30 > CADEER01 > CAYYWP01. Next base: position 6,956 of record CAYYWP010000001.1, read on the forward strand.
CAACTGGCCCAGCGCTCGGCTTTCGAGCAGCAGGTGGCCGAGGTCGCGGACGCCGTCGAGCGCGACGCCGCAGCGGTGCGGGATTCGGAACGCCTGGGGCGCGAGCGGCACGCCGAGCTGGAGGGGCTGCGCGACGCACAAGCGCGCAGCGACCTCAGCCGTTCCGAAGTCCGGCTGCGCATCGAGCACGTCGAGGTCGCCTTGCGGGAGAAATACGCGGTCGAGCTCGCCACCGTCGAACTGACGGAAGTGGGCAGCGCGGACGGCACGGAGGAGGACCTCCGGCAACAGGTCGACGCGCTGCGCCAGCGGCTGCAGCGGCTGGGCGAGGTCAACCCAGGTGCCATCGAGGAGCTGCGCGAGTTCGAGCAGCGCGGCCAGTTCCTGCGCGCGCAGCGCGACGACTTGGACCGCTCGCTCGACGACCTCGAGCGCACCATTCAGAAACTCAACCGCGCCTCGCGAGCCAAGTTCGCCGAGACGTTCGCCAAGGCGAACGAAACGTTCCAGAAGGTCTTTCCCCGCCTCTTCCGCGGCGGCGAGGGGCGACTCGTCCTCACCGATGAGAACAACCTGCTCGAGACCGGAGTGGACATCGTCGTGCGCCCGCCGGGCAAACGCCTCGACACCGTCAGCTTGCTCTCGGGAGGCGAGAAGGCACTGGTCGCGGTCAGCCTCATCTTCTCGCTGTTCCTGATCAATCCGACCCCGTTTTGCGTGCTCGACGAGGTCGACGCGCCGCTCGACGACGCCAATATCGGCCGCTTCAGTCAGATGATCCGCGAAATGAGCCAGCACTCACAGTTCATCCTGATCACCCACAACAAGCGCACCATGGAGAGCGCCGATGTGCTGTACGGCGTCACCATGCAGGAACCAGGGGTGTCGAAGGTCATTTCCGTCGCCATCTCCTAACCGGGCGGGCCATGCCAGCTCCGGAGGTTCTCATCGCGCTAGCCGCTGGCGTGGCTGGCGTCGGGTTCACGGCGCTGCTGTGGGCGTACCGGCGGCGGCAGGCGTCCCGCCCGCAAGCGGCCGCCGCGTTGCGACCCCGACCGACCTGGACCTCCGGTTTGGCGAAGACGCGCGGCGCCCTCACGCGCCGGTTGCTCGAGGCCTGGGGGGGTGGCGAAGACCGTGAGGCGTGGCTGCGCCAGGTCGAGGACGTCTTGCTCAGTGCCGACGTCGGCGTCAAGGCGACGCAGATGCTGCTCGCTCGCCTCGCCCCCGCGGTGCGCGGCGCGCGGACCCCAGAGGAGGTGCGCGCCGCCGGCCGTACGGCCGTGCGCGAGCTGCTCGACGATTCACCCGGTCGTCCGGCGACCGACACCCGGCCGGAGGTCATTCTGGTGGTCGGCGTCAACGGCGTCGGCAAGACGACCACGATCGGCAAGCTCGCCCATCTCTATCGCCAGGAGGGGAAGCAGGTGCTGCTGGTGGCGGCCGACACGTTTCGCGCTGCTGCCATCGAGCAGCTGGCGGCGTGGGCCGAGCGCGCCGGGGCCGGCCTGGTCAAGCATCAGCATGGCGCCGACCCGTCAGCGGTGACGTACGACGGCGTGCAGGCCGCCGTGGCGCGTGGCGCGGACGTCGTGATCGTCGACACGGCGGGGCGCCTGCACGTCAAGGCCAACCTCATCGAGGAATTGAAGAAGATCGCCCGCACCACCGCTCGGTTGGTAGCCGACGCCCCGCACCAGGTGCTGCTGGTCATCGATGCGACCACGGGCCAGAACGCGCTTGCCCAGGCGCGAGTGTTCGGCGAAGCCGTCGGCGTGACCGGGGTGGTGCTCACCAAGCTCGACGGCACCGCCAAAGGTGGCGTCGCCCTGGCGATCCGCGCCGAGCTCGGCGTGCCGATTGCCTTCGTCGGCTTGGGCGAACAGGTGGACGATCTCGCGCGCTTCGACGCCGGCGCCTTCGCGACCGCCCTTTTCGCCGACGAGGAGGCCACCGATGCAGCTTGAAAAGGCTCGCCAAGCGAGTCTATACCGTGATCAAGCGATACTTGAAGAACAGGGATTTATGGGCCTTGAGAGCTTGAAGGTTCTAGAGGATCGAATCAGTGCGGTTCTGGCCCGTTGCGCGACCGCCGACGCCGAGCGCGAGCGGCTGCAGGGCGAGCTCGCGCAGGCCCGCCAGCGCATCGATGAGCTGACGGCGAGGCTCGAGGCGTACGAACGAGAGCGCGGCCAGGTGCGGGCCCGCGTCGAGAGCATTTTGGGCCGCCTCGAGGGGCTGGATCTGAGCTGAGGCGATGGCCGAACCGGTCGAGGTGGTCATCATGGGCCAGACGTTTTCGGTGACCAGCGAAGACGGCGAAGAACATGTCCGGCGGGTCGCGGCCTACGTCGACCGGACCATGCGTGACATCGCCGGCGGTGGGCGGGTGGTCTCCTCCTTTACGGCCGCGGTGCTCGCCGCGTTGAATATCGCTAGCGAATGGCACAAACTGCAGGACGACGTCGCACGAATGGAGGCGGCGATTGCTCAACTTTCGGCTCGCTTGGAAGACGGCGGGCCCAACGTTGGGGCATGAGTGTACGGAAGGGGAGAACGGATCGGAACGGGTGACACACCGCGTCCAGCCCGGGGCTGGCGTGGTCGAGCGGTGAAACGCGGCGATGGTTTTACGGTGCAACGCGTGACGCGAACAAATAGAGCGACAGGAACCTCGAGTCGATTCGGCGACATAAGACGAGTGGTGAGACCAGCCGAACTGGTTGCGGTCTCGATGCTTCGCGTGACGTGATCGGGCGCTAAACCGCAGATACCCGTCCCGCGCCGACGCGCCGGGATGGACGAAACGAAGAACGAGATTCGGCGGGCGATGCGCCAGCGCCGGCGTGCGCTCGACGCCGCCGCCGTAGCCGAGGCGGGCACGGGCGTGGTGCGTCATCTCCAAGCGCTCGCCGCGCTGCAGGGGGCCTGGTCGCTGCTCACTTATGTGGCGACCGACAACGAGCTGCCCACGGCCGCGTTGATCGCCTGGGCTCAGGCGGCGGGAAAGCGTGTCTGGCTCCCCTGCCTGGACGGCGTCGAGATGCAGTTCGCCGAGCTGCGCCATGGCGAGCGGCTGCGGGCCGGCGCCTACGGGATACCGGAGCCCAGTGGCCCGGCGTTTCCGGTCGCCCAGCTCGGCGAGGTTCTTGCGGCCATTCCGCTGCTCGCATGGGATGCCCGCGGCGGGCGACTCGGGCGCGGCTCCGGGCACTTCGACCGCGCCTTTGCCGGGCCCAATCGGCCGCGCTGGTTGGTCGGGCTCGGGTACGAATTCCAGCAGGTCGCGCGGCTGCCGCAGGACCCCTGGGATCTACGGCTCGACGCCGTGGTGAGCGAAAACGGGCTGCATACCTGCCGGACCGGGGACGATGCGGCCCCGCTACGAAAGGAAATCGGTGACGAACATGTCCTATGCGGTGTGGATCCTCGCCAGCGTGACGCTGGCGGTGCTGTTGGCGGTGCTGCTGGACGTCCTCCGGCGGCGGAGAGGTGAGGGGGAGGCGCGGGCCAATCACGAAGCGGCCGAGCGCGCCCTGCGCGAGGCGCAGGTGGCGGCCGAAGCGATTCGCAAGGCAGCGGAGCTGAGCGGCAAGGAGGCCATCCTCCAGAGCAAGCAAGAGTTCGAGCAGGAGCTGCAGGAACAACGCCGCGAGCTACAGAACAGCGAACGCCGGCTCGGCGGCCGGGAGGAAGTCCTCGATCGTCGCGCCGAACAGCTCGACAAGCGGGAAGCCGAAGCCAAGCGGCGCGAGCAGGCGCTGCGCGACGGCGAGCAGGCGGCAACGGCCAAGACGGACGAGCTGCAGCGCCTCGTCGAAGACACCCGCCGACAGCTCGAACGGACCGCCGGCTTGACGCGCGACGAGGCGCGCAAGGAACTCGTCCAGACGATGGTCGAAGAGGCCCGGCATGACGCGGCCCGACACATCCGCCTGGTGGAACAGGAGGCGCGCGAGGAAGCGGACCGGCAGGCCAAGAAGATCGTCTCGATCGCCATCGAGCGCCTGGCCGGAGAATTCGTCGCCGAGCGCACCGTGTCGGTGGTGCATCTGCCCAGCGACGATCTCAAGGGCCGCATCATCGGACGCGAGGGACGGAACATTCGCGCCCTCGAGGCCGCCACCGGGGTCGACCTGATCATCGACGACACCCCGGAGGCCGTCGTCGTGTCGTGCTTCAATCCGATCCGCCGCGAGATCGCCAAGCGGGCGCTGGAGCGACTGATCAGCGATGGCCGCATCCATCCCGGCCGCATCGAGGAAGTGGTCCGCAAGGCCGAAGAATCGGTCGAGGAGAGCGTGCGCGAAGCCGGCCAAAAGGCCGTGATCGAAGTGGGCATTCACGGCGTCCACCCAGAGCTGGTCAAGCTCGTCGGCATGCTGCAGTACCGCTACAGCTACGCCCAGAACGTGCTCATGCACTCGATCGAAGCCGCCTTCATCTGTGGCGCCATGGCCGCCGAGCTCGGCCTCAACGAGAAACAGGCGCGGCGCGCCGCGCTGCTGCATGACATCGGCAAGGCCCTCACCCACGAGGTCGAAGGCTCGCACGCCATCATCGGGGCGGACATCGCGCGCAAGTACGGCGAGTCGGCCAAGATCGTCAACGCCATCGCCGCCCATCACGAAGAGGTGAAAGCGGAGACGATTCTGGCCCCGCTCGTCGACGCCGCCGACGCCCTGTCCGGCGCCCGCCCCGGGGCCCGCCGGGAGATGCTGGAGAGCTATGTGCGCCGCCTCGAGGATCTCGAGCGCATCAGCAATTCGTTCAAGGGCGTGGAGAAGTCGTTCGCCGTCCAAGCCGGCCGCGAGATCCGCCTGATCGTGACGCCGAGTCAGGTGGGCGACGACCAAGCCGCGCTCCTGGCCCATGAGGTGGCGCGCAAGATCGAGAGCGAAATGACCTACCCGGGACAGATCAAAGTCACCGTCATTCGAGAGGTGCGGATGTCCGAGTTCGCGCGCTGACCAGCACCCTGACGATGAACCTGCTTTTCCTCGGCGACATCGTCGGCAAACCGGGCCGCCTCGCGGTGTGCCGGCTGTTGCCGACGCTGGTGGCGCGCGAAGGCGCCGACTTCGTGATCGCCAACTGCGAGAACGTCGCCGGTGGGGCGGGGGTCGACCCCGACAGTTGTCGCGAGCTGTTCGACGCGGGAGTCGACGTGTTGACGTCTGGCAACCATATCTGGCGCCGCAAGGAGATCGGCGACTACCTGGACAACGAGCCGCGGCTGCTGCGGCCGGCCAATTATCCCGCTGGCGCACCGGGCAAGGGGTGGGGGGTCTTCCACACCGCTGCCGGCACCCCGGTCGGGGTCGTCAATCTTATCGGGCGGGTGTTCATGGACGCGGTGGATTGCCCGTTTCAAGCTGCCGATGGCATCCTGCCTGCCGTGCGAGCCCAGAGTGCAGTGGTCTTTGTCGATATGCATTGCGAGGCCAGCTCGGAGAAATCGGCCATGGCCTACCATGTGGCGGGGCGAGCCAGTGCGGTGATCGGCAGCCATACGCACGTGCAGTCGGCAGACGCGCGCGTCTTGCCGCCCGGCACGGCCTTTCAGACCGATGCCGGCATGTGCGGGCCGATCGACTCGATCATCGGCGTCAAGCCCGACTTGGCGCTGCGCCGCTTTCTCACCCACCGGCCGACCCGCTTCGAGCCCGCCAATGGGCGCACCTGGGTCCAGGGAGCCGTCGTCGAGGTGGACGCCGAGAGCGGCCGCGCCACGGCGATTCGCCGCGTGCAGGAAGTCGTCGACCGGCCATGATCGCCCCCCGCGAACAGTTGGAACGGATCCGCCGCGGCACCGCGGCGATCATCCCCGAGGAGGAGCTGCGCGCCAAGCTCGAGGAGGGACGCCCGTTGCGCGTCAAGCTCGGCGTCGATCCGACGGCCCCGGACATTCACCTCGGGCACACGGTGGGGCTCAGCAAACTCCGGCAGTTTCAGGAGCTCGGCCATCACGCCGTGCTGATCATCGGCGACTTCACCGCCATGGTGGGCGATCCGAGCGGTCGTTCGGCCACGCGCCCACAGCTGGATCGGGCGGCGATCGAGGCGGCGGCCGGGACCTACCAGGCGCAGGTATTCAAGGTGCTGGACCGCGCCCGCACCGAGGTGCGCTGGAATGGCGCGTGGTTCGCGCGCATGCGTTTCGAGGACGTGATCCGCCTGGGAGCGCGCAGCACGGTGGCGCGCATGCTCGAGCGCGACGATTTCGGCACGCGCTACCGCGATGGGGCGCCGATCGGTATCCACGAGTTTCTCTATCCGCTCATGCAGGCGCACGATTCGGTCGAGATTCGCGCCGACGTCGAGCTCGGCGGCACCGATCAGACGTTCAACATCCTGCTCGGCCGCCAGTTGCAGAAGGACGCGGGGCAGCCGCAGCAGGTGGCCGTGATCCTGCCGCTGCTCGAGGGCACCGATGGCGTGCAGAAGATGAGCAAGTCGCTGGGGAACTACGTCGGCGTCGCCGAACCGGCGGGTGAGATCTTCGGCAAGGTCATGTCGATCGACGATGTCCTGATGCTGCGCTGGTTCGAGCTCTTGACCGAGGTTGACGTCGAGAGCCTGCGCGCGGGCCTGAGCAGCGGCCGCGAGCATCCCATGGACCTCAAGAAACGACTCGCCCAGGTGCTAACGGCGCGCTTTCACGGCGAGGAGGCCGCGGCACAGGCGCGGCACGCCTTCGAGGAGCGTTTTCAGGCCCGCCATCTCGACTCCAGCACCTTGGCGGAGATCGCCGTGGCGGCGCGCGATGGCGGCCTCTGGCTGCCGGGGGCGATCAGCCAAGCCGGCCTGGTGAAGTCGAACTCGGAAGCTCGGCGCCTGATCAAGCAGGGAGCCGTGCGCATCGACGGTCAGACGGTCGCCGCCGAGGTCTATCCGTGCGCGCCGGCGACACAGCTGGTAATGGAGGTCGGCAAGCGTCGCGCTGTGCGCATCCGCGTCTCCTGACGCGCGGCCGGAGCGCGCCCGGCTCGGCAGGACGGGCCCGCGCGCCCGGAGGAGGTCTCATGCTCGCCGACAAAGAAGCGCGCCAACAGATCATCCAGATCGTCCACGAGCTGTTCGCCATGGGGTTGCTCACCGCCACCGGTGGCAACATCAGCGCGCGGGCGGAAGAAGACGGGACGTTCTGGATCACCCCCAGCCAGATGTACAAGGGCGGACTCACCGAGGTCGATCTGGTGCGCATCCGACCGGATGGCCAGCTCGTCGAGGGCTCCCGGACTCCGTCGGTCGAATACCAGATGCACGCCCGTTGCTACGCCGTGCGCGAGGACATCAGCGCTGCCGTACACACCCACGCGCCGGTCGCCACTGCTTTCGGCATCTGCAACCAGACTTTTCCCCCGATCAACACCGAGGCCGTCGTGCTGGCGGATACGGTCACCGTTCCCTGGTTCATGCCGGGCTCGCGCGAGCTCGCCGATGCGGTCGGCGAGGCACTGCGGACGGGCCGCGGCTGCATCTTGCAGAACCACGGCCTGATGACGGTCGGGGCGACGCTGCGCAAGGCGGCGACGCGCGCCATGATGCTGGAGGAAACCGCCAAGGTCGTCCTCTACACCAAGCAGTTCGGCGGCACGGTGACGCTGCTGCCCGACGAATGGATCGGCCGCTTGGCGGCCGCGGCCGAGTTCATTTGACGGCCGGCGCGACGCGGCCGGCGATAGGCGCGCAGCGGCCACGACGCGGTTAGCCTTGATCGGACGAGAGAAACTCAACGCAGAGGCGCGGAGGCCGCAGAGAACGCGGAGCACGAGGGTCCAGCAGGCCGTTGAGAAACGTGTTCCGCCCACCCTTCGGCGGGCTCAGGGCATGTCCTGAGCTCTGAGCCCGACGAAGGGTCGAAGGGTGAGCGGAACACGTTGCGGCACAGGCACTTCCCGCTCATCCTTCGGCAAGCTCAGGACGGGTCCTGAGCCCGTCGAAGGATGAGTGCGGACTCCTCCAACGGACCCGTTAGCGCCGGCGTGGTGCACGAGGGCGCTTTACGGTCGCCGCCGGCGCACCGCGGCGGCGATCCTTGAGGCGCGACAGGAAGCGGTCCAGCGGCAGGGTGTTGATCACGTCGGCGGCGGTGGCCCAGCCACGTCGGGCCACGGCGATGCCGTAGTCATCGGCGTAGCGCAGATGGGCAATAGCGTGCGCGTCACTGTCGATGACCAGCGGGACGCCGGCGGTGACCGCCTTGCGCACGTGCTCGTCCTTGAGGTCGAGCCGGTCGGGCAGGGCGTCGATCTCGAGCGCGGTGCCGGTGCGTTTGGCGGCGGCGATGACGGCGTCGATATCGAGGTCGACCGGCTCGCGCTTGCCGAGGACGCGCGCCGTCGGGTGAAACACGATGTCGACGTGCGGGTTTTCCATGGCGCGGATCAGGCGCGCCGTCTGCTCCTGGCGTCCGAGGTGGAAGTGCGAATGGATGGCGACGCCCACCACGTCGAGCTCGGCAAGGAGATCGTCGCTGACGTCGAGCGAGCCGTCCTTGTCGATGTTCACCTCGGCACCGCTGAGGACGCGCAGCGTGCGGAGCCGTCGCTTCAGGGCGCGAATGGCCGCTATCTGCTGGCGCAGTTTCGGCTCGTCGGCCCCCATCATCGCCAGGCCCTGGGTGTGATCCGTAATCGCGATGTACGCCAAGCCGTGGCGCGCCGCGGCGGCGGCCATGTCGGCGAGTGAATCGGCGCCGTCGGTCCAATCGGTTTGGATCTGCAGATCGCCGCGCAGGCTTCCGGGCTCGACCAGGCGCGGCAGGGTGCCGGCTCGAGCGGCCTGGATCTCGCCGCTGTCTTCGCGCAGCTCGGGAGGAATGTACGGCAGGCCGAGGGCGGCGTAGACGTCCTCCTCGCTGGCTCCCGCAACGGCGCGATCGCCCTTGAACAGGCCGTACTCGTTCAGTTTGAGGCCCCGTTCGATGGCCAGGCGGCGCAGGGCGACGTTGTGGTCCTTGGAGCCGGTGAAATAGTTGAGCGCCGCCCCGAAGCTGTCGGCGGGAACGATGCGCAAGTCGGCGTCCAGTCCGTTGTGCAGTTGCACCATGGTCTTGGTCGGCCCGCTGCCGTGGACGTGCACGACCTCCGGCATTGTGGTGAAGAAGCGCGTCACGGCGGTCCCGTCGTCGGTGACGACCAGAAAATCGAGGTCGCCTATGGTCTCCTTGCGCCGGCGGATCGAGCCGGCGACGGCGGCGCAGCGCACGCCGGCGAGACCGCGCAGGCGCGCCTCGACTTGGCGCGCCAGGTCGAGCACGGCGCCGAGCGGCTGCCGGCCGCGGCGCTGGCGCAGCAAGGCGATGCCGCTGAGGATTTTCGCTTCGGTGCGCTCGCCGCAATGGGGCAACTGGCGGATCGCTCCGCTGCGGGCGGCGCGCTCGAGATCCTCGAGCGTGCGAATGCCCAGCTCCCGGTGCAGGAGCTTCACCATCTTCGGTCCGATCCCCTCGATGGCAGTGAGCGCGAGCATGTCGACCGGGGTCTGTCGGCGCAGCGCTTCCAGGTCGCGGCAGACGCCGGTTTCGACCAACTCGCCGATCCGCTCGGCGATGCCTTTCCCCACCCCCGGCAACGCGGCCAGCGCCTTGACGCCACCGGCGGCATAGAGCTCGGCGATCGGGCGCTCGAGCGCGTCGACCGCGTACGCCGCCTTCTCGTAGGCACGCGGCTTGAACGGCACGTCTGTCATGTCGAGGAACAATGCCATCTCCCGCAGGCGCTCGGCCACTTCGCGGTTCGCCATCGCCATATCCGGATCAGTAGATCACGCCGGTGCCACCCGCTACCGCGCCTGCGCTGCGAACCTGCCCCCCGGGGTTGCGGGGGCGCACACCGCGCACTAAGGAATCGCGATTGAGCGGAGGACAGGACGGATGGCGGATTTCGTACGGGTCGCAGCGGTCGGGGACATTCCCGTCGGCCAGGGGAGAATGTACGAGGTGAATGGACGCAGTATCGCGATCTTCAACGTCGCGGGTCAGCTCCATTGCATCGACAACCTCTGCGAGCACCAGCAGGGTCCCCTCGGCGAGGGCGACCTGGAGGGCTGTGTCGTGACCTGCCCATGGCACGGTTGGACCTACGACGTCACCAGCGGTGAGTCGCCAGACGACCCCGATACGCGGGTGGAGTGTTTCGCCCTCAAGGTCGAGGGCGACGACATCTTGGTGGCCGTCGGCTGAGGGCACGCATGGGGGACGGGCTGGAGCCCGACGTCGCGGAGCGCGGCGCGACAGCGGTGCGCTTCGAGGGGATTGCCGTAGCAGCGCACTTCGGCGATCCCGGGCGCGAGTGGCGGGCGGCGCGCGAGGGCGCGGCAGTCTTTCCCGCCACCTACCGCCGCTGCCTGGCGGCGGTCGGCGATGATCGCGCCGGTTTCCTGCACGGCATGCTGACGAACGACGTCAAGGGGCTGGCGGTCGGCTCGGGGTGCCACGCCGCCTTCCTCGACGCGCGCGCTCATGTGGTCACCGACGTGCGCGTCTACGCGACCGCGGAAGCGCTGGTGCTGGACGTGATGGCCTGGCGGGCGGCCCTGCTGCGCGAGCGGCTCGAACACTTCCTCATCGCCGACGACGTCGAGTTGCGCGAGGCCCTGGACTGCCAACCCCTCGTGCAGGTCGAAGGTCCCCTGGCCACGGCTGTCGTCGGCGAGGTGCTCGGTGTCGCCCTCGAACCGGCGGCTCGCTTCTCTCATCAATCGCTCAGCTGGGGCGGCCTCGAAATCGGCTTGGTGCGCGCGTCGGAGATCGGGGAGCAGGGCCTGCTGGTGTTGGGCCCGGCGGCGGCCCGGGCCGGGTTGTTGGACGCCTGCCGAGAGGCGGGGGCCGTCCTCGCCGGCATGCAGACGCTCGACGGCCTGCGCATCGAGGCCGGCGTTCCGTGGCCGGGGATCGACATGGACGAGCGCACGCTGATCATGGAGATCGGCGTGGCGGACATGATCAGCGCCACCAAGGGATGCTATCTCGGCCAGGAGGTGGTCGAGCGGGTGAGCGCTCGCGGCCACGTCAATCGAACTCTGTGTGGCCTCGTGCTGAGCGGCGCGGAGCTCCCCGCACACGGCACGCCGCTGCTGATCGAACAGCGAGAGGTCGGCTACGTCACGAGCGCCGCCCATTCGCCGCTGCTGGACGGGGTGATTGCGCTGGCCATCATCAGCCGAAAGTTCGGCGTTCCGGGGACGTCGGTTGGGGTCGGCGTCGAGCAACGACCCGCGACGGTCGCCGTGTTGCCCGTCACTTCGGGAACGCCGCGGCAAGGAGGTGCAGTTCGCGATGACGCAATTGGGTAAGATCTACGTCGGCCCCGGCGGCATGCAGCTCATCGTCACCAAGGGCGGGCCCGGAGTGTTGAGCGATGGAGAGGTGTCACTGCTGCGCGCCGACTCGGGTGAAAAGTTCGCCGACGGGACGCCAGCCGGCTCGACGCCGATGCAGCTCGGCAAGCGCTACCGATCCGCCGATGGTGCGGTCGAGGTGTTGATCAACAAGGCCGGGACATGCGACCTGCGCTACGACGGTCAGGCCATGGAGCTGAAAGAGGCCAAGCCGTTGCCGTCCAGCGATTGACGGCGGGTGAACGAGGCTGAGCGAATGGGTACGGCGCGGCCACGGAGCTCCTCGCCTGCCGTTCTCTTCGAGCTCGTCGATAGTGGCCGCGTCGCGCTCGTCACACTCAATCGGCCGGCCTGTCTCAATGCCTACGACCGCCAGATGCGCGACGGCCTGTTCGCGGCGTTCGGCGCCGTCCGGGATGACCCCGCCGTGATGGCGATGATCCTGTGCGGCAACGGCCCGGCCTTCTGCAGCGGCGGCGATCTGCGCGAGTTCGGTACGGCGCCCTCGCCGACACGGGCGCGACAGGTGCGCTGGCTGCGCGACGTCTGGGGGCTTCTCTGGACGCTGCCCGCGATCACCATCGCCGCCGTCCACGGCTTCACGGTCGGCGGCGGGTTGGAGATGGCGCTGCTATGCGATCAGTGTATCGCGGCGGACGACGCGCGGTTTGCGTTGCCAGAGACCGGCCTCGGGATGATTCCCGGCGTCGGCGGCACACAGACGCTGCCGCGCCTCGTCGGAGTTGGGCGGGCCCTCCACGTCGTACTCACCGGGACGTGGTTCGATGCCCGCCAGGCACACGCCTGGGGCATCGCCAGCCGCGTCGTCCCGCGCCAGCGCCTGCTGGAGGCCGCGCGCGCGACGGCCAGGCGCGTGCTGCGAGTCGAGCCGCGGCTACTTCGACAGCTGAAACGGGCCGTCAACGACGGCGGCGACATGCCGCTCGCGGCGGGACTCCGGCTCGAACAGGCGCTCGCCGGCCTCACCATCTAAAGGCCTGGCTGGACAGGGCGCCTCATGAACACGGTCAACTTCATCGCTATCCCGGCGCAGTCGTTCGCCGATCAGGAGATCCTGGTGTTCGGCGAGCGGCGCTGGACCTATGGCGCGCTCTGGGAGCGTATCCGCCGCCTCGGCAACGCCCTGCGCGGGCTCGGTGTGCGGCGCGGCGATCGCGTCGGCATCCTGCAGACGAACTCTGATCACTCCGTCGCCGCCTATTACGCCACGGCGGCCATCGGCGCGGTCTTCGTGCCGCTGAACTATCGCGCCAAGCTGCCGGAGCTGGAATACATGATCAACACCGCCGCGCTCCGCGTTCTCCTCGTCGGCGCCCGCTACGCGGCGGCGATCGACGCATTGCGGTCGCGCCTGCCGAGCGTGCGGAGCTACGTGTCGCTGGATGAGGCGACGCCGGAGATGCTGCCGATCGAACACCTGATCGCTGCGGCCGGTGCGGATTTCGACGAGGAGCCCATCGACGACGATGACGTCACCATCCTCATGTACACCAGTGGGACGACGGCGCTGCCGAAGGGGGTGATGCTGCGGCACGACGATTTCACCGCCTATGTCGTCGGCAACACCGAGATGGCCGACGGCAGCGAGCGCGGCGTGGCCCTGCTCTCGGCCCCGCTGTACCACATCGCCGGGGCGACCAACGTCATGACCTCGCTGTGGAGCGGGCGCAAGCTGGTGCTGTTGCCGCAATTCGATCCGACCGCGTGGTTGGAGACCGTCGACCGGGAGCGCGTCACCAATGCGTTTGTCGTGCCGACGATGCTGAAGCAGATCATCGATCACGAGGGGTTCGCGCGGTTCGACCTGTCTAGCCTGCAGACTCTCTCCTATGGCGGCGCGGCGATGCCGCTTCCCGTCATCCGACGCGCCCTCGAATGCTTCCCCGGCACGACGGGATTCGTCAATGCCTTCGGACAGACGGAAACCACCTCGACGCTGACCGTGCTCGGGCCCGATGATCACCGTCTCGATGGCACCCCGCAGGAGGTCGAGCAGCGGCTGAAGCGCCTGGTGTCGATCGGCCGGCCGCTGCCGGACGTGCAGGTGAAGGTAGTCGGCGAGGCCGGCCAGGAGTTGCCGAGTGGCGAGGTCGGCGAGCTCTGGGTGCTCACCCCGCGCACCATGAAGGGCTACGCGGCCGACGATGGCGGCTGTACGTCTCCGGCGCTCGAGGGATGGCTCCCGACGCGCGATATGGGTTGGATCGACGGCGACGGGTACATCTTCCTCGCCGGCCGCAAGGACGACATGATCATTCGGGGCGGCGAGAACATCTCGCCCGCCGAGGTCGAGGCGGTACTCTACTCACACCCCGGGGTCGAGGAAGTCGCGGTGATCGGCCTGCCCGACGTCGAATGGGGGCAACGGGTGGCCGCGGTGGTCGTCATGCGTCCCGGAGAGAGACTGGATCAAGTCGAGCTCGGCGAGTTCTGCCGGCAGCGCTTGGCCAGCTTCAAGAAACCCGAGGTCTTCCACTTCGTCGACGCCCTGCCGAAGAATCAGATGGGCAAGGTGCTGAAGAAGGACCTGCGCGCGCAGCTGACCGACTAGGCAATGGCGCGCCAACGCACGCGCGCCGCGGCGCGGCGCAGCGGGGTAGGGGTGAGGCTGCGAGGTGGCATCGCCTGGGTCGATCTCCGACGACCGTGGGTGGGCCTCGCCGTAGCGCAGGAC
>CAYYWP010000001.1:21006-45272 GCA_964475125.1 uncultured Binatia bacterium (SeqCode)
CCTTCGCCGCAGCGGTACGCGTGGTGGTGCTGCGCGGCACGCCGGCGGCGTTCTGCCTCGGCATCGCTGAGGAAGAGGGCATCTGGCCCGACTGCGTGGCTGCGGTGGCGGCGCTGAACGTTCCCGTCATCGCGGTCCTGGAGGGAGGCGCGGTCGCCGAGGGCGCCGAACTGGCGCTGGCAGCCGATCTTCGTATCGCCGGGCCGCGTGCCTTCCTGGCCTGGCCGCATTTGCGCGCCGGGCGCTTGCCGCGCCACGGCGCCACGCAACGGCTGCCGCGCATCATCGGACGCACCCGGGCCCTCGAGTTGCTCCTCAGCGGCCGTCGCGTCGGCGCCCGCGAGGCCGTGCGCATGGGGCTCGTGACGGCGCAGACAGCGCGCCCGCGGGCAGCGGCGCGAGCGCTGGCTGCGGTGCTGTGCCGTCGCGGACCTCTGGCATTGCAGTATGCCAAGGAAGCCGTGCGGCAGGCCGGCGACTTGACGTTGGTCCAGGGCCTGCGGCTCGAGCAGGATCTGTATGTCCTGCTGCAAACGACCGCTGACCGCCGAGAGGGGGTGCGGGCGTTCTCGGCTCGCCGACGCCCGCGCTTCCGCGGCCGTTAACCGCTCCGGCGAAGCGTGGACCATTCCGCATCCCCCTAGTCTAGCCGACCGTTGAAAAGCGCGTTCCGCCCACCCTTCGACGGGCTCAGGGTGAGCGGAACGCTCTGTGGCACAAGCACTATCCCGCTCATCCTGAGCCCGTCGAAGGATGAGCGCGGCCTGTTTTGCGTGCAGCTAAATCGCGTACCGCTTCAACAACTGTCGGGCGATCACCAGGCGCTGGATCTCGTTTGTGCCTTCGCCGATGATCATCAGCGGCGCGTCGCGGTAGTAGCGTTCGACCGGGAACTCCTTGATGTAGCCGTAGCCGCCCAGCACGCGCATGGCCTCGAGCGAGACGGTGGCGCAGATCTCGGAGGCGAACAGCTTGGCCATGCCCGCTTCGAGGTCGCAGCGTTCGCCGGCGTCCTTGCGCTGCGCGGCCTGGCGGACCAACAGGCGGGCGGCCTCGATTTGGGTCGCCATATCGGCCAGTTTCAACTGGATCGCCTGGTGCTCGGCGATCGGCTTGCCGAAGGTCTCCCGCTGCTGTGCGTAGCGGATGGCGTGCTCGAAGGCCGCACGCGCCACGCCGACGGCGCGCGCGGCGACATTGATGCGGCCCACCTCGAGACCGCTCATCACCTGTTTCATCCCCTGACCTGCAATGCCGCCGAGCAGGTTTTCGACCGGGACCTGGAAATCCTCGAAGCCCATCTCGACCGTGTCGACGCCCTTGTAGCCGAGCTTGTCCATGTCCCGGCCGATGGTGACTCCGGGGCCCTTTTCCGCGATCAACACGCTCATGCCGCTGTGGGCCGGGATCGCGTCGGGATCGGTCTTGCAGACCAGGGCGTAGAGATTGCCCTCGCGGCCGTTGGTGATGAACATCTTGCTGCCGTTGACGACGTAGACGTCGCCGCGGCGCACCGCCGTGGTCCGCAGGTCTTGCACGTCGCTGCCCGCCTGGGCCTCGGTGAGGCACAGCGCCGCGCGCAGCTCGCCGCTGGCCATGCGCGGCAGGAAACGCCGCTTCTGCGCCTCGGTGCCGTGGACGAGGATGAGGTAGGCGAGCAAGAGATGCGTATTGAACGGCCCGATGAGGCTCATCCAGCCGGCGCAGATTTCCTCGACCACCATCGCATAGGTGGAGATATCCAGGCCGAGCCCGCCGTAGTCGCTCGGGATGATGGCGCCGAACAATCCGAAGTCGGAGAGCTGGTCGATCAGTTGGCGCGGGTACGCGTTGTCGTGCTCGAGGGCGCTGGCGACGGGAAGGATCTCGCGTTGGACGAAACGCCGCATGGTCTCGACGATCTCGGCCTGGACGTCGGCTGGGGTGCTCGTCGCCGCGTTCATGATGGTGCTCCTTCCGTTCCCGGATTGAGCTGGCTATTTCGCAAAGCCGCACCGAAGTCTAGACAAGCGCTCGCGAGCGGCGGGGTTCGCCGCGCCCGACTTGACGCGGAAATCTTCGCATGCTGGAGAATCGTCAGCCGAGGAGGGACGACGTGAGCAACCTGGGGTGGGGCGGCGCGCTGGTGGCGGTTGGGATGGCCGTGGTGCTCATCCATCCAACCAGCGCGGGCGGCCAGAACGGCAGTGGCAAGTCGTGGCAGCCGAGGCTGGAGGTGTGGAAGGCGCAGCGCCGGATGCACTTGCGCAACGGCGATGAGGTGGTGCGGGAGTTCACGGTCGTGCTCGGCCACGCACCGCGCTATCCCAAGGAAGAGCGTGGCGACCTGCGCACGCCGGTAGGTCGCTACGAGATCACGGAGAAACACGTCAGTCGCTTTCACCGTTTTCTCGGCCTCAGTTATCCCAATCTCGACGACGCCGAGCGCGGCTATCAGCGCGGCTTGATCGATGCCTCCCGGTGGGCAGATCTGTTCTTTGCCGACTGGCGAGGCGAGGCGCCTACGTCGCGCACCCGACTGGGCGGCGGCGTCGGAATTCACGGCTTCGGCGCCCGTCCGTACGCCCCGATCGACTGGACCGAGGGCTGCATCGCGGTCAGCAACGACGAGATCGAGTACCTCTACGACGTCGTCCCGGTCGGCACGACGGTCCTCATCCACGAGTGACCGGTCGGTTCGGGCCGAATCAGCGAAAGAGGTCGGTTTCCCGATCGCGGATGAGCTCGCGGCCCGATCCGTCGCCGGCTTCGAACGCGTAGCCGCGGATCAACACCGCCGGGATGCCGGCGCCCTTGCGCATGACCAGGCCGGCGGCAGCAGCCAGCGCATCGGCCTGGGCGTGAATGGTGTGTTGCAGCACTCGGCCATCGAGGTCGACCCCGCCGCGCAGGTCGAGCAGCGGCGGCATGCCGGACACTCCGAGGGCGAAATCGACTAGCCCGAGGCGCCAGGGTCGGCCAAAGGTGTCGGTAATGATCACCGCCACGGCGCGGCCCGTCCGCACCCGGAGAGCGTCGCGGATGCGGCGCGCCGAGGCATCCGGATCGCACGGCAGGAGCACCACGGTGTGTGGGCCACCGCTGTTCGATTCATCCACGCCGGCGTTGGCGCACACCCAGCCGGGGCCAGTTTCGACGATCAGATTGCCGTTGCCCATGCGCACGATTCGGTTGGTCTCACGCAGGATGACTTCGATGGCGCGCGGATCCTTGCCTTCCGTGACCGCCGCCAGGCGCTGGGCGAAGGCGGACGGCGTCACGCTGCGCAGGTCGACCAGTCGGTTCTCGGCCTTGGAGACCACCTTTTGGCAGACGACCAGGATGTCGCCGTCCGCAGGCGGTAGTTCGGCGGCCAGCAACGCCGCAAGCAGGAGGTCCGCCAGGTCGTCCCCTGGCCGCACAGCCGGGAGGCCCTCAAGGGGGGTAATGATCACCGCCATGGGGGGTGACCATACGGGGGTGCGGCCGCCCCCATCAAGGCGGGGCGGGCAGGGCGGCGAGGACGGTGCGGGCGAGGCGGCGGGCGGCGGCGGGGGAGCGCATGATCGTATCGGTGACTAGGGGGCGCATGCCGAGATCGGCGATGCGCGGTGCGAGCGAGGCGTCGCTGGAGTCGAGCACGAAGAGATCGACCAATCCCCGATAGAGCCGGGCGACGCCGACGGCCGAGACTTCGCAGCCGAGCCCGCGCAGCATGCGGTCGAGCGGTCCCTTGATCGGTACGCCATGCACCAGGGGGCTGATCGCCGCCACGCGGCGCCGCCGCGCCGCCAGCAACGGGCGCAGCCCGTCGAGGGCGAGGATCGGACCGATGCTGACGAGCGGGTTGGACGGCGGCAGGATGATCGCGTCGGCGCGGCGCAGCGCCGCCAGCACACCGGGGGCAGGGCGGGCGCGGCGCACCCCGGCATAGCGTACCGCGGTGACCCGGCCGCGCCCGCCGCGACGGACCAGGTAGTCCTGAAAGGCGACGACGCCCGTCCCGGCCAGGGTGATGCGCGTTCGCACCGGCTGATCGCTCATCGGCAGCAGGCGAACGCGCAGCCCGAGGCGCGCCGCGATGTCGGCGCTCACCTGGCTGAGCGGGCGGCCGGCGCGCAGTTGATCGGTGCGGAAGATGTGCGTCGCCAGATCGCGATCGCCCAATTGGAACCAGCTCTGGTCGTAGTATCGCTGCAGCGATTCGAGGCAGGTGAACGTATCGCCGGCGATGCCCCAACCGAGGCGGCCGGCGCGTCGGCTGAGGGTATACGCGACGGTGTCGAGGTCCGGCGAGACGTGGAGGCCGAAGAACGTATCGTCGTCGGCCGTATTGACGATGACCGTCAGCCGGGCAGGGTCACACAGCGAGCACAGGCCCCGGAGGAACCGCGCTGCTCCCACTCCGCCAGCCAACACCGCGAGCTTGCCCTGCCACACCATCCGGCGCGATTCGCCCATACGTGGTCGTCCGTTGAACAGGTATGCGCCCGGCGGCGCGAATGAGGGTGATGATCTCCGTCTCGGGGAGGTACTCGCCGAAATCAGCCCCGGCGGCCTTCGAAATCGACTCCTCCATCAGCGTACCGCCGAAATCGTTGCAGCCGGCCCGCAGCGTCAACTGCGACAGCTCGGTGCCGAGCTTCACCCACGAGGTCTGCAGATTGTCGATCCAGCCGCGCAGCATCAGGCGCGAGGTGGCGTAGACGCGCAGGTCGAGCAAACCGACCGGCGGCGGCACGACGAGGCCTTTCTGGTAGAGCTTGGTCAGCGTGTGGATGAAGCGCAGCGGCACGAACTCGGTGAAGCCGCCGGTCTGCTTCTGCAGGTCGCGGATGAGCGCGATGTGGCGCGCGACGTGTCCCGGCGTCTCGACGTGCCCGTACATCACCGTCGCGCTCGAGCGCAGGCCGATCTCATGGGCGCTGGTGACGATCTCGATCCAGGTTCGGACATCGACTTTCTTGTAGCTGAGGATCTCGCGCACGTCGTCATCGAGAATCTCGGCCGCCGTGCCCGGAATCGTGCCCAGCCCCGCATCGCGCAACATGATCAGATAGTCGCGATAGGTCATGCCCGTACGGCGCGCGCCGTACATTACTTCCATGGGCGAGAAGGCGTGCACGTGGAGCTGGGGGAAGCGCGCCTTGATGGCGCGCAGCAGGTCGCGGTAGAAGAACGCGTCGCTCTCCGGGTTGATACCGCCCTGCATGCAGACTTCGTGCGCGCCGCGATCGACCGCGTCCTGCACTTTGACGAGCACGTCGTCGATCGAGTGATTGTAGGCCGTCGCGTCCTTGCGGTGGACGGCGAAGGCACAGAACTGGCACCCGACGAAGCAGATGTTCGTCCAGTTGATGTTGCGGTTGATCACGTAGGTGACCTCGTCGCCGACGTCGGCGGCGCGCACCGCGTCGGCGGCGCGCGTCAGGGCGACCAGATCGTCGCCCTCGACTTGCAGGAGGTGCTCACCCTCGGCGGCGTTCAGCTCGTGCCCCGCCAGGGCGCGTTGCAGGGCCCGCGCCGTCGCGGGGCCGGCGGCTGCCAGGAGCCGGTCGAGCGGGCGAGGATCCTCGACGATGGCCCGAACCTCATCCCACATCACAGACTCCTTCGCGGCGCGCCAAGGCGCGCGCGTGGTCGCGCAGCGCCGGGCCGATCCATTCGGGTTGCTCGAGGTACTCGGCATACACCGGCAGGCGGCGTGCCAAGCGGAAGCCGGCCTCGCGGCACGTCTCCGCCAGGGCGTCCACATGCGGCCAGGGCGCCTCCGGGTTGACGTAGTCGCGCGTCAGCGGCGAGATGCCTCCCCAGTCGTTGATGCCGGCGGCGAGGAACAACTGGTGATCGAACGGGCTGAGATTCGGCGGCGCCTGGATGTTCATCATCGGCATCATCAGACGCGCGATGGCGAGCGTCCGCGCCATCTCGGCACTCTCCGGCTCGGCGGCGCCGGCCATGCGAGTGGCTGGCTTGGCGCGAAAGTTCTGAATGATGACCTCCTGAATGTGCCCATACTCGGCGGCGAGGCCGGCAATCGCGCGCAGACTGGCGATCCGATCCGCCGCACTTTCCCCGATGCCCAATAGGATGCCGGTGGTGAACGGGATGCGCAACTCGCCGGCCTGGCGCAGCATGGCGAGGCGCAGCTCCGGTTCCTTGTCGGGGGCTTGCTGATGTGCGCCGCCGCGCCCGCGCAGCCGCGGGCTGACCGATTCGAGCATCAGCCCCATGCTGACGTTGAGCGGACGCAACGCGGTCATCTCTTCGGCGGTCATCAACCCCGCGTTGGTGTGTGGCAGGAGCCCTTCCTCGAGTCCAATCGCACAACACTGGGCGACATAGTCGATGGTCGAGCGGTGGCCGAGGACGGCGAGGGTGCTGCGGTACGACTTATAGGCGCGTTCCGGCTTGTCGCCGAGGCACATCAGGGCCTCGATGCAGCCTAGGGCCTGTCCGCGCCGGCTCCAGTCGCGCACCTCCTCCGGCAGCATCGTCCAGGCTTCGGGTGAATCCGGGTCCTTGCGAAAAGTGCAATAGGAGCAGCGGTCCAGACACAGGTTGGTGATCGGCAGGAACGCCTTCGGCGAGTACGTTACTACCCGTCCCTTGTGTCGTGTCCGCACATGCCCGGCGACGGCCAGCAGGGCCGGCATCTGCGACGGCGGTCCGGTGAGTAAGTGCAGCGCGTCGTCATCCGCCAGCGGGTAGCCGTCGAGGGCTCGCCCCAAGGCGCGCTGCCCACGGGGGTCGACACTGTCGAGTTGCGCAAAGGCAACCTCGGTTTCGTGCATCCCGAACATGGGGACCGGAGCGGGTCGGCCGCCGTTCACCAGCGCCGGCGCCCTTATAGGGACCCCTCTCGGCGTGAGTCAAGGTGGGGCGGCGGCGCGTGGGGCGGCGGCGAGTGTGTGGGTGCAGGCGGGGCCGGATTCAGGCGGCGCGTGGCGCGAGCCTGCGGTGGACGCGCAACGCCAGGGCCCCATCCGGGCCGCTGTGGTCGGCGATGAAGCTGCGTAGGCGCTCGACCTCTGCGCCGTCGAACAGACCCAGGCAGCGTTCGAGGAGGGCGGTGCCCAATCCGGCGGGAAAGGGGCCGATGGTCGTATCGGGTAAGGCCGGGTCGTCGAACTCCGTTTCGACCTGGTAGGGGTCGAGGGGGGCAGTGAGGTCGCTTACGACTGCTAACACCGCCTCGATCTGGGCCGTGCGGATGACCTGCGGGTAGAAGTGTCGGTCCAGCGCAACGCGCAGCAATCTCTCGTCGACATCGACCCTGGTGAGACTCTCCGGCACGGCCCCGCCCACCACCTCGATGCGACGCGGAAGGTCGATCGACGGCCGCCAGCTCCGAACCGCCAGCCGCTCCACGCCCACGGCGACGCGAAACCAACGAGTCGCCATGGGATCGCCCAGCGCGCCCTCGAGGACGCTGCGCTCGTCGACGGGGAGGGCTTCTTCGAGTCCGTGGCCAGCGTGTTGGAACCGAAACGCCTCCAGATCTGCATCCGCGTTGGCATCCGTTTCCGGCCATGGGCCCGGTGAGCCCACGGGCTGCAGGAGGCGACAGGGTCGGCAGAGCAGAAACGAGGTGATCACGGTAGCATCCTCAGGCGTTCGGCAGGTCGTGTGGCTCGCCAGCGAATACCGGCAGCGCCACGGTGAAGCGCGTGCCACCGGTTGCCTGGCGTTGCGCGCGTAGGGAGCCGCCGAGGAATTCGGTCAGGCGGGCCGCCATACGCAGGCCGAGGCCGAGGCCGTGGCTGCGCGTGACCGGGGTCGACTGGCTGTCATCGACCAGTTGCGCGATGTCGGTGTTGCTGATGCCGATCCCCGTATCGCACACGGTCAACTCGACCATCTGGCGATCGGCGGACAGGTGCGCGGCCAGGCCGATTGAACCCTCGGCCGTGAACTTCACCGCATTGTCGATCAGGGCCCACAGCACGCGTTCCAACTTGTGCTCGTCGCTCGTGAGCCACAGGGCAGGGCCTTCCTCGGAGATGGTCAGCGCCAGCCCGCGCTGGCGGATCGCAGCGGCGAAGTGGCGTGCGACGCGGCGCAGCGTCTCTCGCACGTCGAAGCTCGACGGTGTCAGTTGCAGCTCGCCGGCATCGAGCGAGTTCAGGAGGAGGACCGTTTCAATCAGGCTGAGCAACTTCTGGGAGTTCGCCTGAATGCGATCGAAGGCGACGCGCTGGTCGTCGCTCAGGTGCCCATGCAGCTCCTCGGTGAGGATCGAGTTGTACCCAATGATGGCGCTCAGCGGGGTGCGGAGCTCGTGCGACAGGTTGGCCAGGAAGTCGTCCCGCATGTGCCGCGCCCGCAGGGACTCGCGCCGCCGCGCCACGGCGCGTTGCACCAGACTGGAGATCTGCGGCACGTTGAATGGTTTGGTGACATAGTCGAACACCCGGTTGCGCAGGCCACGCACCGCCGAATCGAGCGAGGCGTAGCCGGTGACGACGATGATCTCGATGTCGGGATCGTGTCGCTTGATGTGCTCCATGACCTCGACCCCCGGCATGCCGGGCATGCGCAGATCGAGCGTGACGACATCGATCGGCCGCTGCTGGAGGATCGCCAGGGCCTCCTGGCCCCCGGGCGCCGTGAAGACGTCGTACTGCGACTTGAAGACCATGCGCAGGGACTCGGTTGGTCCCCGCTCGTCATCGACGATCAATAACGAAGCCCGCTCGTCCATGCGCAACAACTCGGCACAATGCTCCGGTGCCGAAAAGCATTCGGCGTGCCATAGTCTGGCTCGCGCGGCATGGCAGAAGAAAGACTGCGCGGAATCTATGCTAAGTTACGATGCTGGGAATGGATTCAGTGCAGTGAGTTTCCGCGGCAAATCACAAAATCCTCGGCCGTCTCCAATGGTTCGGAAGTGTGCCCTGAGCCCAACTGTGCATTTCCGTACATGTTCCGGCAACGAAAATAACGCCGCGTACTTCCTGGGCGCGGCGCCGCCGCGCGGATCGGCGAGCGCGACCCGGCCGAGGGCACGGCCCGAGCTCCACCGCGCTGCACGCCGGGCTCGGCGCGACGAGGTCAGGCGATCGCCGGCGGCGAACGGAGTGAGCAGGCGAGGCCATCGACCTTCCCGGGGACGACAGGCGAATTGCGCCTACCAATTACCAGCGGGAACAAAATTTCGCTCCACGCCGGTACGTCGATAACGTCCGTCGGCCGCGCGCGTCCTACGGACTGGAGTCCAACAGCGGTTCCGAGCGGGGGCGTATGGACTCGATCGCGAGGCACGAGCAGTAGGCAGGACGCGTCTTCGGTGCGGCCCCTCGCTACCGGTTATGTCTGATAAGATACATTATGGTGCCTCAGGGATGGCGCGACCCGGGGCGGCACCAGTGTGGAGCCGGAAGGCGAAAAGGCCTCCGGCTCAGGATCGGAACTTCGGCGGCAGCAGGTCCCGATCCGGCAGGTCCGGGAACTGTTCGTAGGCCTGGCGGTACAGCTCCCGTGCCTTGTCGGCTTGCCCGGCGAGCTCTCGACTACGAGCCTCGCTGACGATCGCGCGGCCTGTATACGGCCCGCTCAAGCCGGCTGCCTCTTGGTAGCGCGCCGCTGCCTCGTCCCACCGCTGCTTGCTTTCCAGGGCGGCGCCGGCGGTCATGAGCGCCTGCTGGCGCAGGTACGGTGGCAACTGGTCCAGCGGGATTCGCCCGGTGAGGGCCAGCGCTTCGTCCGCCTGAGCGGCGCGCACGGCGCTGTCGGCGGCCAGCAGAGCTGCCAGCGCGCCAACGGTAGTCCCGCTCCAGCGGTTTGCGACCTCGTTGAGTGCGAGCTGCGCCCCCGCCGGGTCGTCCGCGCCCAGCTTGGCCATGGCGCGTGTCAGGTCGGCATTGGCGTCACGCTGCTGGGCCCGCCAGTAGGCGGCGGTGACTCCGATCAGCACCAGTACCGCGGCGGCGAGCAGCCCTCCCCGCACCACCCAGCGTTGATGCCCGCCGGCCCACGCGGCGGCCCGGCGGCTGAGGGTGAGGAATTCATCCGGCTCTTTGATGTCTTTGCGCGACAGGGGCGTCTTCTGCACCACGCGATGGCCTTTCGGATACGGACTGGAGCTGTCCCGCTGTCGTCCTGCGGCGGTCAGCGGGTGCAGCGATCTCACATCTTGTACTTGAAGTCGTCGGGCGACATCTTCTCGAGGATCTCCGACCACTTGTCGCGCGATACGTTCGAGAGGTTGCTCTCATTGGCTTCGCTCGATTGCACGGTGCTCGAGGCTTCCAGCACGCGTCGAGCGACGTAGATCGGGCTCTTGACGCGCAGCGCGAGGGAGATGGCGTCGCTTGGGCGCGAATCAATGGCGCGCGGCTGCCCGCCGACCAGCAGGTTGATCACGGCGTAATAGGTGTTGTCGCGCAGATCGGAGATCTCGATGCTCTCGACGGTGGCGCCCAGCTCTCCGATGAGGTTGCGCAGCAGGTCATGGGTCATCGGCCGAGCCATCTCGATGCCTTCCAGCTCGGTGGCGATGGCCGTGGCCTCGAGGAGCCCGATCCAGATCGGCAGATTCAGCGTGTTCTCGCCGTCGCGCAGAATGACGATCGGGGTCTTGGTGGCCGGGTCGAGCGTGAGTCCCCCCACGCTCATGGCGACGATGTCTTTGCGGCTCATAAAGCGACACTCCTGGGTCGATTCTGCCCGGAAACGCACTCGTCGGTCAATGCATTCCTTCAGCGCACGAGGCGATCGATGACCCGATACAGCTGGTTGAGGTTGCGACACTCCTCGACCAGGTCGCAAAACGGCTGGTAGCGATCCATCTCGCTGTCGCCGAACCCCCAGGTCAGCCGGTTCTCGGGGTTGAGCCAGATGGTTTGCTTGGCGCGCGCCTGGACGTCGCGCAACACCCACTCGTGCGGGGCGTTGTAGTTGTTGCGGGCGTCGCCGAGGATGATGACGGTGGTGCGCCGGTTCACGGCACCCAGATGGTCGCGGTGAAAGGTGCGGAAGGCGCGGCCGAAATCGGAGTGGGCGAAGACGTTGATGACGCTGCCGGTGAGTGCCAACTCGATGGCGCGCTGGGTGTCGTTCTCTTCGAACAGCTGCGTGATCTCGCCGATCTCGCTGACGAAGATGAAGCTGCGCACGCGCGAATAGAGGTCCTGCAGCGAGTAGACGAACTGCAGCATGAAGCGCGAGACGTTGCGAACCGAATCGGAGACATCGCACAGCACCAGGACCTGCGGCTTGTCCTTGACGCGGCGGTCGAATTGGATGCGAAACGGGATGCCGCCGTACTGCACGTTCTTGCGCAGCGTGTCGTTGAGGTCGAAGGTGCCTCGCTTGCCGCGTTTGCGGCGCATCGAGACCACGTTCTTCAAGCGCTGCGCCAGCTTGCTGACTGCCTCGCGCATGCGCCGGATCTCGTCCTCGGACAAGTAATAGAAGCTCTTTTCCGCCAGGCTGGCGAGGTGCTGGCGCTCGCGCAACGCGGCGTCGCGCTTCTCCAGCTCGAGCCGCACGGTGCGGCGGATCAGCTCGCGCACGTCGCGCAAACGCTGGTCGATGAAGCGCCGCAGCGCCTCCACCCGCTCGGGCGACAACGCGGCGGCGCCGAGCTGTGCCTTGAGGTGTTCCAGCTCCTCGGCCAGCGCGGCGAGGCCGAGGGCCTGCGCAGCCTGGTGACCGTAACGGCCCTCCTGGTAGGCGCGCTCGATTCCGGGCGCATTGGCGGCGCCGGCGGCCTCGCCGAGCATTCGTTCGAGTCGGCCGGTATCGTTCTGGAGCAAGGCTTCGGCCAGCGCCGAGAGCTCGATGCCGAGCTCCTTCAAGACCTGCGCGAGCTCATCCATGAAGGCCTGAAACTGCGGCGCGTCGACGCGCAGCGCCTCCATGGCCCCGCGCGCGGTCTCGGCGATGGCCCGCCCGAGTCCGCCGAAATAGAGGTTGAACAGCTCGTCGAAGGTCGGCAGGTCGACGGCCCGTTTGACCATGGTGGCGCGCAGCGCATCGCAGAACACCTCGCGCTCCGTCACGCCGACCTGTGCGGCGGCGCGAAAGGCGTCGAGGTGTTCGGACATCGACACGCGCAGGCCGTTGGCCCGCAGCAGCGCGGTGAAGTCGACTAACCGGCGGTCCATTGCCCGCGCCGTCAGTGCAGTCGATCGCCGCCTTCGCCCGGCGCTGGCGCTGCCTGGCTGCGTTGGCTTTGCAGGTAGGTCTTCAGCTCGTCCTGCGCCTTGCGGATGTCCCCCTCGTACTTGAGGATGGCCGTCATGGTCTCCTCGACCACGCCGGCATCGAGCTGTTCGACGTTCAGCACCAGCAGCGTGCGTGCCCAATCGAGCGTCTCGCTGATGCTCGGGACCTTCTTGAGATCCAGGGTGCGCACGCGCTGGACGGCGTCGACGACCTGGTGGGCGAGCTGCGCGCTGATGTCGGGCACCTTGAGCCGGACGATGGCGAGTTCCTGCTCGGCGGGCGGAAAATCGATGTATAAGTGCAGACAGCGACGCTTG
This sequence comes from uncultured Binatia bacterium (SeqCode), assembly GCA_964475125.1. GTDB lineage: Bacteria > Desulfobacterota > Binatia > HRBIN30 > CADEER01 > CAYYWP01. Next base: position 33,474 of record CAYYWP010000001.1, read on the forward strand.
AGCGCATCCGACATTTCGCGCGCGTTATTGCTGGTCAAGATCACGATCGGGACGTGGAGCGCCCGCAGCGTGCCGAGCTCGGGGACACTGACGGTGAAGTCGCTCAACACCTCGAGCAAGAACGCCTCGAACTCACTGTCGGACTTGTCGATCTCGTCGATCAACAGCACCGTACGCTGGGGCGCCGTGATCGAGCGCAGCAACGGCCGCGGCAGAATGAACCGATCTGAAAAGAACACGTCGTCGTGCGCCGCGATGCGCTCCACCGCCTCCCGCAAGGATGACGCCCCACCGATAACCTCGCCGATCTTGTCCTTGAGGATCTGGGTGTAGAGGAGCTGCTTGGCGTACTCCCATTCGTACAGCGCCTTGGCTTCGTCGAGGCCCTCGTAGCACTGCAGGCGAATCAAGTTCAGGCCGAGGGCGCCGGCGATGACCTTGGCGAGCTCGGTCTTGCCCACTCCGGCGGGTCCCTCGACCAGAATCGGCTTCTCCAAGCGCGTCGCCAGGTAGACGACCGTGGCGATACGACGTCCGCAGATATAGCGCTGGGCGGCGAACCGTTCGATGACGTCATCGATGCTGGCAAACATGCGCGCTCCGAAGTGCATGCGAGCGGGCCTCCGTCGGGCAGCGCAGCCGGCGCGACGCCCTCGCGCGCGGCGGAACGTCACCGTATGGCTGCCCTGCGGCGGAGCACCGCTGCGGCTAGCAGCCGGCTAACACAGGCCGCCAGGCGGCACAATCACACCGACCGCACGGGCCAAGGGGGACGGCGTTGCGCGTCGACGGCGAGCTGCGATAGCAGCGTCACCGTGTGCACGTTGGCCGTCTATGTGGGTTGCTGGCCAGACTTGCCCCTGCTGGTGGCCGCCAACCGGGACGAATTTCTCGCCCGTCCCACTGCCGAGCCGGCGCTGCTCTCGCACCAGCCGCGGGTTTTCGCCGGCCAGGACCTGAGCGCCGGCGGCACCTGGCTCGGCATCAATCAACACGGGCTGGTCGCTGGTCTGCTGAATCGCCGCGGCGTATCCGCACCGGATCCGCGTCGCCGGTCGCGCGGTCTGCTATGTCTCGAGGTTCTGCAGCAGGCCGGTCGCACGACCGCACGCGCCCTGCTCGCCGCCAGCGATAGCCGAGCCTACAACCCGTTTCATCTGCTCCTCGTCGACGTCCACGGGGCCGAAGTGGCGACTCACGCCGGCGACGCGATCCACCTGACCGCCCTCGAACCGGGCGTCCATGTACTGACCAACCTCGAGATCGACGACCCCACCTGCCCGCGCATCGCCAAGTCGTGGCAGCGCTTCCGTGCGCTCACCCTTGCCGCGGCCGACGATCCAGCGGCGCTGATCGGGCCGCTGCGCAATATCCTCGCCGACCACTCGACCGCGCTCGATCCGGGCGCCGCGTCGATCGATACCCTCTGCGTGCACCGTCCGAGCTATGGGACGCGCTCGGCATCGGTCATCGCTGTCGACCGGCACGGCCGGCAACGGTACTGGCATGCCTCGGGCCCGCCGTGTCGCGCTCCCTTGGGCGAACTGTGCGCATGGCCAGCAGACGAGGCTGAGCGCGCACGGTAGGGTGAGATGCCTGTGGACAGCCGCCCTGCGCTTGCTAGCCTGCCGCCTCGTGGGGCTTGGGTGGAAAAAGCGAAGCCGCGGCTGGCAGCTCGCGCTGGCGGCGTCTCTGTTGTTCGCGGGCTGCACTTCGCGTGCCGTCGCGTTGCGTCAGCAGTTGAACGTCTCTGAGCGGCGCGTCTCCGAGCTGAAGGCACAGGTGGTCGAACGCGATCGACAAATCGCGGTCGTGCAGGCCGAGATCGCGGCCGTACGCAGCCGCACGGCGGTCGGCGGTAGCGCGTTGGCGGGCGGCACGGTTCAACCCGCCGCGGCCCTCCCCGCCGCGCCTTCCTCCCTCCCGCCGGCGGCCTCAGCCGTGGCAAGCGGATCCGGGTCCGCCGCCCTGCCGGCTGCGAGCGCCGAGGCGGGCGCCGTGCCGCAGGCGGCCGCGCCGGCCGGAGCGGCCCAGGACGGCTGGCCGAGTGAAGCCCAACGTCAGATCGCCGAGCTGGAGGGACGCCTGGCCGTCGAGGTTCGGCGGCGCGAAGAGGCCGAGGCGGAGATGGCTCGACTGCACGAGACGTCCTCTGGTGTTGCCGCGCCCGCCGGGCCGACAGCCGACCAGCAGGTGCATCAGGAGCTCGCGCAAGCGCACCGCGAGATCGCCGAGCTGCGCACGGCGCTGTCTAGCGAGCGCGCCGAGCACGAAGCGCTGGCCGAACGCTTCAGCGTACTGCACGAGCAATTCGAGCGCGCCATCGCCCCATCCGGACCGACGAACGAAGAAATCGCGGCGCTCACCGAACGGCAGCGCCGCGCGCTAGCGGACGTCCAGCGCGAGCTCGACGCCAGCCGGACCCGAGAGCACGAGCAACAGCTCGCTGCGGAACGGGCGCAGGCGACCAGCGCCACGCTGAGCGATCAAGTCAGCACCCTGCGCAACGAGAACACCACCTTGCAGCAACAATTGGACGCGCAACGCCAGCACAACCAAGAGCTGTCGGCCAAGCTACGGGTGGCCAGCCGGGTGACGGACCTCATCTTCAAGCTGCGCGCCGGCGGCGCCGCCAGCGTCCCGCCCCCCGGTCCTTAACCCGAATGCGAACTTCCTTGAAACCACGAAGGCCCGAAGGACTTGAATGGCAAGGGGTCTCCCGGCCTTCGTGGACTTCGTGGTGAACGGTTTCTCGGATTGGGGCTAAGCGCCGGCGGAAATAGCCCGGGCTCAAGCGTCGCGTCCGCCGAGATCGAGCTCCAGTTGTTGCAGGCGCTGGATCTCGTCGCGCAGCGCCGCGGCGCGCTCGAACTCGAGGGCCGTGGCGGCGTCGCGCATTTGCCTACGTAGGGCGGCCACCCGCGTCGGGATTTGTGACAGCGGCAGGTACTCCCCCTCCCCTTCGGCGGCGGTCGGAACGTCGACGTAATCCGCCTCGACGGTTTCGAGCAGTGACGCACTGATCGCCTTGCGAATCGTCTGTGGGGTGATGCCGTGCGCCGCATTGTACGCCCGCTGCGTCGTGCGCCGCCGCTCGGTCTCATCGATGGCGGCACGCATCGACCCGGTGATGCGGTCGGCGTACAGAATCACGGTGCCGTTCGCGTTGCGCGCCGCCCGCCCGATGGTCTGGATGAGCGAGCGCTCGGAGCGCAGATAGCCCTCCTTGTCGGCATCCAGGATCGCCACCAGCGACACCTCCGGCAGGTCCAACCCCTCGCGCAACAAGTTGATGCCGACCAAGACGTCGAACACGCCTTTGCGGAGGTCGCGAATGATATCGACGCGCTCGATGGTTTCGATGTCGGAATGCAGATACCGCACCTTGACGCCGAGCTCGTGGTAGTAGTCGGTCAGGTCCGCCGCCATCTTCTTGGTCAGCGTGGTGATCAACACCCGCTCCTGGCGTGCGACGCGCTGGCGGATCTCTTCGAGGAGGTCGTCGACCTGCTGGCGGGCGGAACGCACGATGACTTCGGGATCGGTCAATCCCGTCGGCCGAATGAGCTGCTCGACGAGCACCCCACCCGCTTGCGTGCGTTCGTATTCCCCCGGCGTCGCCGACACGTACACGACCTGATGAATCAGCCCGTCCCACTCGGCGAAGCTCAGCGGGCGGTTGTCGAGCGCCGAGGGCAGCCGAAACCCGAACTCGGCGAGCGTCTCCTTACGCGAGCGATCACCGCGGTACATGCCGCCGATCTGCGGCACGGTGACGTGGCTCTCGTCGACGATCAACAGGTAGTCGGGCGGAAAGTAGTTGATCAGCGTCGGCGGCGGCTCACCGGGTGCCCGGCCGGTCAAATGACGCGAGTAGTTCTCGATGCCGGGGCAGAAGCCCATTTCCTCGAGGAGCTCGAGATCGTACAGCGTGCGCTGTTCGAGGCGCTGCGCTTCCAACAACTTGGCCTCGGCGCGCAACTGCTGCAGGCGCTCGCGCAGCTCGACGCGAATGCTGTCGATGGCACGCCGCAGTTGTTCGGGCTTGGTGACATAGTGGCTGGCCGGATAGAGGGCGACGCGATCGAGCCGTCGCAGCGTCTTGCCGCGCAACGGATCGATTTCGGCCAACCCGTCGACCTCGTCGCCGAAGAGCTCGACGCGAATCGCGCGCGTCTCCTCGTAGGCGGGGAAGATCTCGATGACGTCACCGCGCACGCGAAAGGTGCCGCGATGGAAGTCGAAATCGCTGCGCGTGTATTGAATGTCCACCAGCTTGCGGAGCAGTTGATCGCGGTCGGTGCGGGCGCCGCGCTCGAGGAAGACCAGCATGTCGAAATACGCGTCCGGCGAGCCCAGGCCGTACAGACAGGACACGCTGGCGACGATCAGCACGTCGCGCCGCTCCAAGAGCGCCTTGGTGGCCGAGTGCCGCATCTTGTCGATCTCGTCGTTGATCGAGGCGTCTTTCTCGATGTACGTGTCCGTGCTCGGGACATAGGCTTCGGGTTGGTAGTAGTCGTAGTAGCTGACGAAGTAACGGACGGCGTTGTGGGGGAACAGCGCCTTGAACTCGTGGTAGAGCTGGGCGGCAAGCGTCTTGTTCGGGGCGATCACCAGCGTCGGCCGATTCACCGCCGCGACGACGTGCGCCATGGTGAAGGTCTTGCCCGACCCGGTCACGCCGAGCAGGACTTGGCTGCGGGTCTCGGCCTCGAGCCCGGCGACCAGGGCAGTGATGGCGCGTGGCTGATCGCCCTCGGGTTCGAAGTCGGCGCGCAGCTCGAAGCGGCCTGCGGCGGCGGCGGCGGTTCGCGCACCGCGCGGCGCAGCCAGCGCCGGTGTCGCCTTCTTCACCACGTCTTCACCGCCAGCGCCCTATCGGCGGCCTGCTCCAGGGCGGCGATCCGCTCCGCCGCAAGCCGGCCGCACAACTGCTCGACGCGCAGAAAGATCAGATAGGTCTGCACGGCATCGGCCGCACAGTAGCGATGAATGTCGGCCCAGCACCGGCGCTCCCAGAGGCGTTGCACATCGGCCCCTGAGATCTCACCCTTGCCGGGCAGTCCGGCGAGCTTGGCGAGCACGTCGAGCCCGCCGCGCAGGCGCACCGCACCGTAGTTCGAGAACCACTCCTGCAGGTCGAGGTGCCGACCGAAGCGCTGCCGCAAGCCGCCGCGTGCGGTGTAGTAGCGCGGCGCCGCGTATCCGTGGCGCAGGCCATTCAGCTCGAGCACCGGCAGATCGAATCCGCGCCCGTTGAAAGACACCAGCGTGCCGTCGAACCCCTCCAGGCGCCGCCAAAACTCGCGCACGATCCCGTCCTCGCCCCAGCGATCGGCCCCCAGGACGTCGACCTGCTCGAGACCGTAGTCGGCCCGCGCCTGTACCAGGGCGATGGAGATCGGCACGTGGTAGGCGAGCGGAAAGAAGTCACTGCGCCCATCGCTCTCGTGGCGCAGTTGCAGGCGCATGCGCTCGTAGGCCTCCTCGTCTCCCAATGGCTGACCGGCGAATTGCGTCGCCCGCAGCAGCGCCTTGTCGACCCGGGTCTCGATGTCGAACGCCAGCACGCTCATCGTCGCCGCGCCTCGATCAGGCGGACCCATACCGGCCGTCCCGCCTCGGTCTCGCGCCGCTGCGCAACCTGCAGCGCGAACCCGGCGCCGCGCAGGCGCTCGAGCAGCGTCGTGCGCGTGGTGTTGACCGAGTCGGCCAACCACACCTGGCCTCGCGGGCGCACCAGTGCGGTCAGCGCCGCGACCAGCGCGGGCTCGGACGCCGCGTCGTAGGCGATGTCCGCCCCCAGGCAGCAGTCGACGCGGGTGTGGAGCGCCGGGGTCACCCAGTCCATCTGGATACGCTCCACGTTGACGCCCATCGCCAGCGCGCTCACTTCCAATGCCCGCAGTGGTGCGCGCAGCCGATCCGTGGCGATGACCGACGCGCCCCGGCAGGCGGCGATGAGAGCCGGCAGTCCGAGGCCGCAGCCGAGCTCCAGCAGCCGCTGCCCTCTGCCCGGTAACGGGTGGTTCGCCACCTGCTTGGCAAGGCTGACGCTTCCCGGCCACAGGTGCATCCAGTACGGGGGTTCGGGCACTTGTTCGCCGCGCAACAGCGCCGCCACGTCGACCGCAGCCTCGATGTTCGCCGGACGGGCGAGGTGCACGGCCAGACCGCCAACATCAATCGCGGCCATCTCAAGCGCCCCTTCGGCGGGGGACAGATACTCCGCTTCGCACTCGGCGACCGGCGGCATCCGCTAATAGCCTTCGGCTTCGATGTCGTCGTCGTCGAGCCCGAAATGATGCCCGACTTCGTGAATGATAGTCTTGCGGATCTCGCGCCGGATGGCCGCCGGTGTTCGGAACTCGCGCACCAGTGGACGGTAGTAAATTGCGATGCGATCCGGGAGCGGCAGCGGATCCAGCCAGCTGCGCTGGCCGGCCGGTATTCCTTCATAGATACCGAACAGGGTGTCGCGGCGCGGGTCGAGCCCCATCTCGTGGAGCAGCTCGGGTGTCGGTTCGTCCTCGACCACCACCTCGACGTTCTCGAGTCGGCGCCTGAACGGCTCCGGGATGTCGTCGAGCGCATCGGCGACCAGGGCGCGGAAGCGTTCACGGTTCATGCCGTCATCTTACTCGCTCCCCGTGGGGTGGCGGAAGCGCCGGCAAAGATTCCTTGCACTTGCCGATCGATGCTGCCAATGGTGATAAAATGAAAGCGCTACGTGTGAGAAGGCTGATCGCGCTGGCACTGGTGGCCGCTGGCTGCGGAACCTCGGGCGGCAACGACCAGCCGCAGCCGGTCGAGGTGCTCTACTACGTCTCCGGGGGCCCCGGTTTACAGTTCGAGTTCGCCAGCACGGCCGATCCCGCCTGCGGCAGCCCTGGCACTGGCATCCAGGCGCCGAACGCGAGCCACCAGTTCGGCGACCGCGTGTTCCAGACGCCTCATCTCTTCGTGTTGGAGAACATCCGCCAGCCGGTGCGCGCCGCCATCCGGAACCTCTCGACCATCCCCATTCAGGTCGACCTGTTCCTGGGTCTGACACAGGTCGTGGGCGGAAACGAGGGTGTCATCCAGCCTGGGCAGTGCCGGACCATTGCCTCGGCAGACGCCAGCGGTCTCCAGCCCAATCCGCGTCGGCCCGACATCCAGGTCGAGGTGTGCTCGCCAAGCACCGGCGTCAGTACCCCGTGTCTCGATAGCACGTCCGACCGCAGCGTCTCGTTCTTTGCGACCACCGGCGATCTGCGCGCCAGCGTCTTCACCAACTGTATCCTGGCGCCCATCCTCGACGCCTGCCGCACGCCAGCCACCTTCTTCTGGGAGCGGCCGGTGGACCAGTACGACGCCGTGATGAACGTCAATCCGGGCCAAAACCCAGACGGACAGCCTCCCGTTCAGCTCCGTCTCGAGCTCTTCGTCAACGGCACTCAGCGCGATTTCGAGGGCGGCACCGAACCGATCGTCGGGGTCGACTTCTGAGTCGATCGCGCTGCTTATCCACAGCTCGGGACTTCCCTGAACCGACACTGGGTTGTGTGTCGAAAGCTGGGGCCTTCTCTGCAACCGCAGGCTAAGCCACTGGAACTTCAGTGGAATTTGCGCTGCACGCACATTGGGCCGCAACTGACCCGCGATCTCCTCTGTCGCGCCGCGCCCTCAGCGGAGCCGTAATCAACAGGTTCTCCACAGGGCCTAGGCGGCCGCTCGCACGACTCTTTGAGCGGCATCGGCCATGTCCGCGGCGGACTCGATATTGAGACCCGACTCGGCCAGAATCCGCCGCCCCAGATCCACGTTCGTTCCTTCCAGCCGGACGACCACCGGCAGCGCCAGGTTGATCTGACGGGCGGCTGCGACCACGCCGGTGGCGATGACGTCGCAGCGCATGATGCCGCCGAAGATGTTGATCAACACCGCCCGGACGTTGGGATCGGCCAGAATGATCTTGAAAGCCTCGGTCACCTTCTCAGCCGTGGCGCCACCGCCAACGTCGAGAAAATTCGCCGGCGAGCCGCCGACGTGCTTGATGATGTCCATGGTCGCCATCGCCAGCCCGGCACCGTTGACCATGCAGCCGATGTTGCCATCGAGCGCGATGTAGTTCAGGTCGAACTTCGCCGCCGCGATTTCCTTCGGGTCCTCCTCGTTCAAATCCCGCAGCCCGCGCACGTCGGCGTGGCGGAACAGGGCGTTATCGTCGAAACCCATCTTGGCATCGAGGGCGAGCAGCTCGCCCTGCGCCGTCAGCACCAGGGGGTTGATCTCGACCAGCGCGGCATCGCTTTCGATGAAGGCCTTGTAGACTCCCGTCATGAAGGTCACGGCTTTGGGGACGACCGCAGATGGAAGGCCGATGCCGAAAGCGAGCTTGCGGGCCTGAAACGCCTGCAGCCCAACCACCGGATCGATACTCTCGCGCAAGATCTTCGCCGCCGCACGCGCCGCCACCGCTTCGATCTCGACGCCGCCTTCCGCCGACGCCATCATCGCCGGGCGTCCGCTGCCGCGATCGATCACCAGGCCGAGATAGTACTCGCGCTCGATCTCGCTCACGGCCTCCACGAGCAACCGCTTGACCACCCGTCCCTGCGCTCCCGTCTGCGCGGTCACGAGTACCGCTCCGAGCAGTGCCGCCGCCGCTCGTTCTGCCTCGTCAGGCGTCTGGCACACCTTCACGCCGCCGGCCTTGCCGCGCCCGCCGGCATGGATCTGGGCCTTCACCACACAGCGGCCGCCGAACTCGCGGGCGGCCGCGCCGGCGTCGGACGGGCTCGTGACTTCGCGGCCCGCCGGCACGGCGACGCCGTAGCGACTGAGCAGCGCTTTGGCCTGAAACTCGTGGACGTTCACGCGCGCTGCCGCCTGCGCTCGTCAGGCCGAGTAGAATTTTTCCGCCGCCTGGACCAGCTCGCGCACATGAGCGACCGACTCTTGGAGCATCTTCTGCTCGGCCGCCGTCAGCGTCACGGTGATCACGCGTTCGACGCCCTTGCGGCCGATCAACACCGGGACCCCGACGTAGAAGCCGTCCACTCCGTACTCGCCTTCCAGAAGCGCCGCGCAGGGCAGAATCTCCCGCTTGTCGAAGAGGTAGGCCTCCGCCATGCGAATCGCCGCCGCCGCTGGCGAGTAGAAGGCCGAGCCGGTCTTCAGCAGGTTGACGATCTCGCCGCCGGCGCCGCGCACCCGTTTCTCGATCGCCTCGAGCCGATCCGCCGGAATGAGCTGCTCGACCGGCACCCCGCCGACGTGGCACAGGCTGCGCACTGGCACCATGTCGTCGCCGTGGCCGCCGAGGACGACCGCCGAGACGCTGCTGACGGAGACACCCAGCTCGAGGGCCACGAACGTGCGGTAGCGTGCCGAATCGAGCACCCCAGCCTGACCGACGACGCGCTGCTTGGGGAAGCCCGTCACCCGCTTCATCGCCGTCACCATGGCGTCGAGCGGGTTGGTGACCACGATGACGAAGGCGTTCGGTGCGTGCTTGCGGATACCGGCGCCGACGTTCTTCATCACCTTGACGTTGGTTTCCAGCAGATCGTCGCGACTCATACCCGGCTTGCGCGGCAATCCCGCCGTAACGATGCAGACGTCGGCCCCTTCGATGTCAGCCAGGTCGTTGGTGCCGACGATCTGCGCGTCGAAGCCTTCGATCGGCCCCGACTCCAACAGATCGAGAGCTTTGCCCTGCGGCATGCCCTCGACCACGTCGAACAGCACCACGTCGCCGAGACGCTTCAGTAGGGCCAGATGGGCCAACGTGCCACCGATCTGCCCGGCTCCGATCATCGCGATCTTGCGTCGGCTCATGCGCGTTTCCTTCCCTGATCTGCTGCGGGACCGCAGACGACCCGCGACCCGATCGCGGCTCCTAGCGGGTATCCTCCGCGCCGGCAAGCCAACTGCGGCCAGGTGTGGCCGGAGACCGCGCACGGCGCCTCGCGGTGCACGCGGCCCGCGCTGCGTACGTCCTCCGCGGACCCGCGGCGCGCCTTTCCTCACCCGTCGCGCCGCGGGCGAAACGTCGGCGGGCGACCGCAGTGCCGCGCAGTGCCAGCAGGTTCCTCCCCGCCCGTCGTGCGTGTCGTCCATCGGCTGGTGGAGAGCCACCATGCGCCGACGACCTTCCTTGTCCCGCCCGGTCGCGATTGTTACCATGCACCGCGGCGTCGACCGGATGCAGCGCGTCGGCAAGGTGACGGTGATGATGACTCTCCAGGCAGCTCTCGATGAGTTCCTGCGCACGCTGCGGGTGGAGGACAACTGCGCTCCCAATACCTTGCGCGCCTACGCGGTCGATCTCGGCCAGCTGCTCGAATCGATTGCCACCCGCACCCAGCGAAAGGCCGACGCCCTGCCCTGCCGTTCCCTCGACCGCGACGCCGTGCGCGCCTTCATGGTCGAACGGCTGCGCGCCGGGCGGCGCAGCTCGGCCGCGCGCAAGCTCTCGGCCGTGAGGCGGTTCGTCAAACACCTGCTGCGCCGGGGCGCCGTCCGCGCCGATCCGTGCGCGGGTTTGATCGCGCCCAAACAAGACAAGTCCTTGCCCACCCATCTGACGGTTGACGAGACCTTCCGCCTGCTCGATACGCCAGCCGGCGACAGCGCCGCCGGCCTGCGCGATCGCGCCCTGCTCGAGGTCGCCTACTCGTGCGGAGTGCGGGTCAGCGAGCTGGTCGGGCTCAACTGGGACGATATCGATGAAGGCCTTGGCGTGCTGCGCGTGCGCGGCAAAGGCGGCAAGGAGCGCATCGTGCCAGTCGGCGCAGCCGCCCTGGCCGCCCTGCAGGCCTATCGCAGCCGTCTGCCCGAGCTCTGCCGGCGCGGGGCGCGCGACGCCGGGGCAGTGTTCCTCAACCGGCGCGGTGGTCGCCTGACGGCGCGCTCGGTGGCGCGCTTCGTCGACGCCTACACACGCACGGGCGGGTTGCCTGGCAAGATCAGCCCGCATGCGCTGCGCCACAGTTTCGCAACCCACCTTCTGGGGGCCGGCGCCGACTTGCGCGCCATTCAGGAGATGCTCGGACACGCCAGCTTGTCGACGACGCAGAAGTACACGCATGTCAACCTCGACCAGCTGATGGCCGCCTACGACAAGGCGCATCCGCGCGCCTGAGCCCGCCCTGCCCCGATGACGGCCAGTCGTTTCACCTCGCACTCGTTCCGCGCCCACGCTGCGGCGAGCGACGGGCCGCTGCACATGCACGGGACCACCATCCTCGGTCTGCGCCACGGCGACAGCGTGGTCCTGGCCGGCGACGGCCAGGTCACCCTCGGCCAGGCGGTGATGAAGCGCGGCGCGCGCAAGGTGCGGCGTCTGTTCGGCGGCCGGGTGCTGGCCGGCTTCGCCGGCGCCAGCGCGGACGCCTTTACCCTGTTCGATAAGTTTGAAGGCAAGCTCGATCAGCATCAGGGCAACCTGGTTCGCGCCGCCGTCGAGCTCGCCAAGGACTGGCGGACCGACCGCGTGTTGCGCCGCCTCGATGCCCTGTTGCTCACCGCCAGCCGCGACGCCTTGCTGGTCATCTCAGGGAGCGGCGACGTCATCGAGCCGGATGAGCCGGTGACCGCCATCGGCTCGGGCGGCGCCTTCGCCCTGGCCGCGGCGCGGGCCCTGATGGCGCACAGCGCACTGCCCGCCCGCGCCATCGCCGAAGAAGCCATGCGCATCGCGGCGTCGATCTGCATCTACACCAACGAGCAGCTGACCATCGAGGAACTGCCGGTGCCATGAGTCAGATGACGCCGCGCGAGATCGTCTCCGAGCTCGACCGCTACATC
>CAYYWP010000001.1:45282-50013 GCA_964475125.1 uncultured Binatia bacterium (SeqCode)
ATCATCATGATCGGCCCGACGGGGGTCGGAAAGACGGAGATCTCGCGCCGGCTGGCCAAGCTCGCGCAGGCGCCGTTTCTCAAGATCGAGGCGTCCAAGTTCACCGAAGTCGGCTACGTCGGCCGGGATGTCGAATCGATCATCCGCGACCTCACCGAACTCGCCATCAAGATGGTCCGCGAGGAGGAACAGGAGAAAGTCCAGCTGCGCGCCGGCGAGCGCGCCGACGAACGCATCCTCGATTTGCTCTTGCCGCACAGTGGCGGTGAGCGGTCGGCGTCGGTCGCCGGGGGCACCGCCGCCGATGCGGCCGGCACGCGGGACAAACTCCGCCGCCTGCTGCGCGACGGAGCCCTCGATGCGCGACCGATCGAGCTCGAGGTCAGCCGCCCGGCGACCCCGATGGTCGAAGTGATGACGCCCCAGGGCATGGAGGAAATGGCGTTCCAGCTCAAAGACGCCTTTGCCAACCTGTTCCCGGCCAGCACCAAGAAGCGCCAGTGCACGGTGGCCGAAGCGCGCGAACAGCTCACGCAGGAAGAGGCGGGGAAGCTGCTCGACATGGAGGCCGTGCACAAGGAGGCGATCCGCCGCGTCGAGCAGACCGGGATCGTCTTCATCGACGAAATCGACAAGATCGCCGGGCGCCAGGGGCTGACCGGACCCGATGTCTCACGCGAGGGCGTCCAGCGCGACCTCCTCCCGATCGTCGAGGGCAGCACCGTGCACACCAAGTACGGCATGGTGCGCACCGACCATATCCTCTTCATCGCCTCGGGGGCGTTCCACCTCAGCAAACCGTCCGATCTGCTGCCGGAGTTTCAGGGTCGCTTCCCGATCCGGGTCGAGCTCGAGCCGCTCGGCCGCGATGATTTCGTGCGCATCCTCACCGAGCCGGCCAACGCGCTGCTGAAACAGTACGTGGCGTTGCTGCGCACCGAGGGCGTGGCCCTGCGCTTCACCGACGACGCCGTCGCCGCCATCGCCGACGTCGCCGCCAGCGTCAACGAGCGCACCGAGAACATTGGCGCGCGCCGCCTGCACACGGTCATGGAACGGTTGCTTGACCAGATATCCTTCGACGCGCCAGAAATGGGGGCTTGTGAGGTGGCGATCGATGGCGCGCAGGTGCGGGCCAAGCTCGACGCCATCGCAGGCGATCATGATCTGTCCCGCTACATTCTCTGACGCGCACGCTGCCGTCGAGCTGCCATGCCGCGAGCCCTGACCAGTCGCAGCTCGGCCCAGGTGCGCGAGCTGATCGCCAAGGCCGAGGTGTTGCTCGACGCCCTGCCGTACATCCGCCGCTTCGCCGGCAAGACGCTGGTGATCAAGTACGGCGGGCACGCGATGATCGACGAGGCGCTCAAGGACAGCTTCGCGCGCGACATCGTGCTGCTGAAGTTCGTCGGCATCAATCCGGTGATCGTGCACGGCGGTGGACCACAGATCGGCGCCATGCTGGCCCAGCTCGGCATCGAGTCGCGCTTCGTGCGCGGCATGCGCGTGACCGACCAGGCGACGATGGACGTCGTCGAGATGGTGTTGGTGGGCAAGACCAACAAGGAAATCGTCACCCTGATCCACCGCCACGGCGGCCATGCCGTCGGCCTGTCCGGCAAGGACGGCGAACTGATTCGCGCCCGTCAGCTGAAGATGCGCGTCCCCGGTGCGAGCGGTGGCGACGAAGAGCTCGACCTCGGCATGGTCGGTGAGGTGACGGCGGTCAACCCGCTGGTGCTCGAAACGCTCGACCGCGGCGACATCATCCCGGTCATCGCCCCCGTCGGGGTCGGCGACGGCGGTGAGACGTACAACATCAATGCGGATCTGGTCGCCGGCAAGGTGGCGGAGGCGCTGGGGGCAGAGAAGCTCATTCTGCTCACCGACGTCGAGGGCATCCGCGACGCCAGCGGACAGGTGCTGGCGAGCCTCGACGACGCGCAGGCGCGCCGCCTCATCGGCGAGGGCGTCATCGGCGAGGGCATGATCCCCAAGGTCGAGTGCTGCCTGGAGGCGTTGCGCAACGGCGTCAAGCAGACGCACATCATCGACGGGCGACTGCGCCACGCCATCTTGCTCGAGACCTTCACCCGCGAGGGGGTGGGCACCGAAGTCGTCCGCGAGGCCCGTGCCGGCTCGCGCGCCCGCGCCGTTGCGCGCCGCCTGGGGACGCGCTGAGATGACGAGCGCCGAGATCATCGCCCTGGCTGACCGCTACCTGTTCCCCACCTATGCGCGCACGCCGCTCGCCCTGGTCAGCGGCGAGGGCTGCCGGGTGTGGGACGCCGATGGCCAACGCTATCTGGATTTCTTCTCCAGCACGGTGGTCACCTGCCTCGGGCACCAGCATCCCGCCCTCGTGCGGGCCATCGCCGCACAGGCGCAGCACATCCTGCACGTCTCCAACCTGCACTACTGTGAGCCGCAAGCCCGCCTCGCCGAACGCCTGGTGACGCGCTCGTTCGCCGACCGCGTCTTCCTCTGCAACAGCGGCGCCGAGGCCAACGAGGCGGCCATCAAACTCGCGCGCCGCCATGGGCATGCGCGCGCCGACGGCCGCTACGAGATCATCACGGCCTTCAACTCCTTTCACGGCCGCACCTTGGCCACCATCGCCGCCACTGGCCAGGAGAAGGTCCGCGTCGGCTTCGAACCCGTGCAGGCCGGCTTTGTCTACGCCGCTTACGACGACATCGGGGCGATCGAGGCCGCGCTGACGCCGCGCACGGTCGCCGTCATGGTCGAGCCGGTGCAGGGCGAGGGCGGCATCGTCACCCCGGAGGCGGCCTACTTCCAGGCTCTGCGCGCCCTGTGCGACCGACATGACCTGCTGCTGATCTTCGACGAGATTCAGACCGGTATGGGACGCACCGGCACGCTGTTCACCTACGAGCAGCTCGGCGTGACGCCGGACGTCATGACGCTGGCGAAGGGACTGGGTGGCGGAGTCCCGATCGGCGCCATGCTGGCGAGCGAGGACCTCGCCGCGGCTCTCGACCGCGGCTCGCACGGCTCGACGTTCGGCGGCAATGCCCTCACCTGTGCCGTGGCGCTCGCCGTGCTCGAGGTGCTCGAGAACGACGGCGTGCTCGCCAACGCCGCCGCCATGGGGGCGCGGCTGCGCGCCGGGCTGGTCGCGCTGGCGGCCAAGCACTCACAGATCGCCGCCGTGCGCGGGCGCGGGCTGCTGCTCGGCGTGCAGCTCACCGAGCCCGGTGCGGCCGTCGTCGACCGCTGCCTGGCGCGCGGTCTGATCATCAACTGCACGGTCAACACCGTCTTGCGGCTGACTCCGCCGTTGACCGTCACCGCCGGCGAAGTCGACGAGGCACTCGCCGTACTCGACGCGGCGCTGCCAGCATGAAGCGCGATTTTCTCGCCCTCGATGGGCTCACGCGCGCCGAGCTGGACGAAATCCTCCACCTCTCGGCCCGCCTCAAGCGCGAGCTCAAGAGCGGGCGCCGGGAGCCGTTGCTGGCCGGCAAGACGCTGGCCATGATCTTCGAGAAGCCCAGCCTGCGCACCCGCGTCACCTTCGAAGTCGGGATGACCCAGCTCGGGGGCTTCGCCGTCTATCTGACGCCGAACGACATCCGGCTCGGCGAGCGCGAATCGGTGGCCGACATCGCGCGCAACCTCGAGCGCTGGGTGGACTTCATCATGGCGCGCACCAACGATCATCAGACGCTGATCGAGCTGAGCGCGCACGCCCACATCCCGGTCATCAACGGCCTCTCCGACCAACGCCACCCCTGTCAGGTGCTGAGTGACTGTTTCACCCTGCTCGAGCACCTCGGCCATCTGGAGGGCTTGCGCATCGCCTGGCTCGGCGACGGCAACAACGTGGCCAATTCCTGGATCGCCGGCGCCGCCCGCTTCGGCTTCACGGTCGCGCTCGCCTGCCCGCCCGGATACGAGCCCGAGGCGGCGCTGGTGGCGGCGGCGCGCGCCGACGGCGCGCAGATCGAAATCACCCACGAGGTGCGCGAGGCCGCGGCCGGGGCCGACGTCGTCTACACCGACGTGTGGACCAGCATGGGGCAGGAAGCCGAGGCGGCGCGCCGCCGCCGTGATTTCGCCGGCTACCAGCTCGACGCCGCCGCCTTGCGCGCCGCCAAGCCCGGCGCCCTCGTCATGCACTGCCTGCCGGCACACCGCGGCGAGGAAATCACCAGCGAGGCAATCGACGGGCCGCAGTCCGTCGTCTTCGACCAGGCCGAAAATCGCCTCCACGTGCAGAAGGGCGTGCTGGCGTGGCTCAATCAGCAGATGAGTCGACACTGAGCGAGGAAAGGCGTGACCGGTGACCAGTGACCGGTGACCAGTCGACGAGGCGCGGCCGCGGTCGAAGACCGGTCACTGGTCACCGGTAACTGGTCACCGGTCACGACTCTTCGTTTTCGACAGGAGCGTATGAACGACAAACCCAAGAAGATCGTCCTCGCCTATTCGGGCGGTCTGGATACGTCGGTGATCCTCAAGTGGCTGATCGAGCGCTACGCGGTGCCGGTGGTCGCCTTCTGTGCCGATCTCGGTCAGGGCGACGAGCTCGAGCCGGCGCGTCAGAAGGCACAGGCCGCCGGGGCCGCCGGCATCTACATCGATGACCTTCGCGAGGAATTCGTGCGCGATTTCGTCTTTCCGATGCTGCGGGCGGCGGCGATCTACGAGCACGTCTATTTGCTCGGGACCTCGATCGCGCGGCCGCTGATCGCCAAGCGCCAGATC
>CAYYWP010000001.1:50032-78893 GCA_964475125.1 uncultured Binatia bacterium (SeqCode)
GGGGCCGACACCGTTTCACATGGCGCGACGGGAAAGGGCAACGACCAGGTCCGCTTCGAGCTGACCTACTACGCCCTCGAGCCGGGCATTCGGGTCATCGCCCCCTGGCGCCTCTGGGACCTGACTTCGCGCAGCAAGCTGATCGCCTATGCCGAGCGGCACGGGATTCCCGTTCCGGTGACGCGGGAGAAGCCCTACAGCACCGACCGCAACCTCCTGCACATCAGCTACGAGGGCGGCGTGCTCGAGGATCCGTGGCGCGAGCCCTATGACGACATGTTCGTCCTCTCGGTCTCGCCGGAGCAGGCACCCGACCGCGCCGAATACATCGAGGTCGATTTCGAGGCCGGTGATCCGGTGCGCCTCAACGGCGTCGCGCTCTCCCCCGCCGCCTTGTTGGCCGCCGCCAACGAGGTCGGAGGCCGCCACGGGGTCGGGCGCGTCGACTTGGTGGAGAATCGCTATGTGGGGATGAAATCGCGCGGCGTCTATGAAACCCCCGGCGGCACGATCCTGCACGTCGCCCACCGGGCGGTCGAGTCGCTGACGCTCGACCGCGAAGTGATGCACCTGCGCGATAGCCTCATCCCGCGTTACGCGGAGATGGTGTACTACGGCTACTGGTATGCTCCCGAGCGCACCGTGCTGCAGGCGGCCATCGACGAAGCGCAACGCACCGTCACCGGAACGGCTCGCCTCAAACTCTACAAGGGCAACGTCATGGTCGCCGGACGCAAGGCGGCACGCTCGCTGTACAACCCCGAGGTGGCGACGTTCGAGGACGACCAGGTGTACCGGCAGGCGGACGCCGAAGGCTTCATCCGCCTGAATGCGCTGCGCTTGCGCATCCGCGCGCTGGTGGAGAAGGCCTCGTGAACTCCCCGGCCGCGCAACGTCCGCAACCGCACCGCTCTTGCCCGCAGAGACGCACCGATGCCGGCGCGCCGTAAGTCGCGGCAGCCGCCGCCCCACAAGGCGTGGTCGGGGCGCATGGCCGCGGCGACGCATCCCCTGGTCGAGGCGTTTACCACGTCGTATCCGGTGGACTGGCGCCTGTACCCGTACGACATCGCCGGCAGCGTCGCCCACTGTCGCATGCTGGCCCGCCAGCGCATCATTCCGCAGCGGGATGCGGCCCGCATCATCGCCGCCCTCGGCCGCATCCGCCGCGAGTTCGAGCGCGGGACCTTCCGCGCCACGGCCAGCGACGAAGACGTGCACATGGCCGTCGAGCGGCGCCTCATCGAGCTGATCGGAGTCAGCGGCGGCAAGCTCCATACGGCCCGCAGCCGCAACGACCAGATCGCGCTCGACCTGCGCCTGTACGTCCGCGATGCCATCAGCGCGCTGCGCCGCCAGATCGGCGAGCTGCAACGAGCCCTCGGCCGGCTGGCGCGACGACACGAGCGCGCGATCATGCCCGGCTTCACACACCTGCAGCCGGCCCAGCCGGTGCTGTTTGCCCACCACCTGCTGGCCTACGTCGAGATGCTCAGCCGCGATGAGGGCCGCCTGGCCGACTGTCTGGCGCGCACGACGGTCCTACCGCTCGGGGCTGGCGCACTGGCGGGCACGACTTTTCCGATCGACCGCGCCTTCGTCGCGCGTCAGCTCGCCTTCGATGCCATCAGTGAGAACAGCCTCGATGCGGTCAGCGATCGCGATTTCATTGCCGAGTTGCTGGCCGCGCTCGCCGTGATGGGCATGCACCTGAGTCGATTCGCCGACGAGATCGTCCTGTGGTCGTCGCAGCAGTTCGGCTTCATCGAATTGCCGGACGCCTTCGCCACCGGCAGCTCGATGATGCCGCAGAAGAAGAATCCCGACGTCGCCGAACTGGTCCGCGCCAAGACCGGCCGGCTGTATGGCAACTGGGTCAATCTCCTGACCGTCCTCAAGGGCTTGCCCTTGGCCTATAACCGCGACCTGCAAGAGGACAAACCACCGCTGTTCGACAGCGTCGACACCGCGCGCGCCATGCTCGAGATCCTCAGCGCCATGGTGCCCCACCTGCGCGTGCGCGAGGCGAGCATGCGCGCCGCCGCCGCGGCTGGTTACACCCTGGCGACGGAGCTGGCGGATTATCTCGCCGCCAAAGGCCTGCCCTTTCGGGAGGCGCATGCCGTGGTCGGCGCGATCGTTCGCCAGGCGGTGGCCGAAGGACGCCCCCTGGAGGCGCTCACGTTGGCCGAGCTGCGACGCTTCTCGCCGGCCTTCGCTCCCGACGTGCGCCGCTGGTTGCGTCACGAGGCGGCGATTCGCCGCCGGCGCGCCCGCGGCGGCACGGCGCCCGCCAATGTCGCGCGCCGGCTCACCGCGCTCGGCGTCTGAGCCATGCGGCCTTCGGGCACCGCCCGGCGCCTGCGCCTCCTCCTGGCCGCGTTCATCACCGGCGGGGCGCTGGCCGGCGCTTGCGGCCGCAAGACGCCGGTGCGCCCACCGGAGTTCGTCGCCCCGGCGGCAATCACCGCCTTGCGCGCCGACAACGCGGCGACCGCCATTCGCCTCACCTGGAAGCGGCCGGGCGCGACAGCCGACGGCGGCAAACTCTTCGACCTCGCCAGCTTCGTCGTCGAGCGCGCCGTCGGGGGGGCAGCCTTTGCGGTCGTGGGGAACGTGCCGGTGACCGACCGGGATCGGCTGCGTCAACAGCGCAGCTTCCAGTTCTCCGACCAAGACGTCAACGCCGGTGAGAGCTACCGCTATCGCGTCCACTCGTTGACCCTGGACGGATACCAGAGCGCGCCGTCGAACGTGGTCGAGATCGTGCGACAGGTGCCGACCGTCACCCCGACGGGCGCACCGACCGCGACCCCGACGGCCGTGACGATCGATTAGCGCCCGCCCTTCGCGCCGCCAGGTTCGCGTGGTGGCCGCAGCGCAGCTTCCGGTTTGACCGGCTGCGTGCTAGCTCAGGTCGACCGCATGACCACGCTGCCGTTCGTCAAGATGCACGGCATCGGCAACGACTACGTCTACGTCGATTGCTTTCGCCATCACATCGCCGACGCGGCGGCGTTGGCGCGGCGCGTCAGTCCGCGGCACACCGGCATCGGCTCCGACGGCCTGATTCTCATCTGCCCCTCCGCCGTGGCCGACTGTCGGATGGAGATGTACAACGCCGACGGGAGCCGCGGCGACATGTGCGGCAACGGCATTCGCTGCGTGGGCAAATACGTCGCCGAGCGCGGGCTCTCGCAACACAACCCACTGCGCGTCGAGACGGACGCCGGGGTCAAGGTGCTCGAGCTGCATGCGCGCCACGGCGTGGTCGACGCGGTCACGGTCGACATGGGCGCGCCGATTCTCGACGGCCCCCGCATCCCGGTGGCGGCCGAGGGGCGAGTCGTCGAGGCGCCGCTTCTGGTCGGCGGCGCCACCTACGCCGTCACCTGTGTCTCGATGGGCAACCCCCACTGCGTCGTCTTCACACCCGCCGTCGAGACACTCGACCTGGCCCGCATCGGGCCGCTCTTCGAGCACCATTCGTTCTTTCCCCGGCGCGTCAACACCGAGTTCATCCAGATCGAGCACGAGGCGTTGTTGCGCATGCGGGTCTGGGAGCGCGGTTCCGGAGAGACCGCCGCCTGTGGGACGGGGGCGTGCGCCGCCCTGGTCGCCGCCGTGCTCACCGGCCGCGCCGCGCGCCGCGCCACGGTGCGCTTGCAGGGGGGGGACCTCGCCATCGAGTGGCGGGCCGAGAACGATCACGTCTATATGACCGGCGGGGCCACCGAAGTGTTCCGCGGCGAGTTGGAGATTGAAGCATGAAACCCCGCTTTCCCGGCGTCCTGACGGCGCTCGTCACCCCCTTTCGCGGCAGCGAGATCGACTACCCCGCCCTCGAGCGGCTGGTCGACGATCAAATCGCCGCTGGCGTCGGCGGCTTGGTGCCCTGTGGTAGCACCGGCGAGTCGGCGACGCTGTCTCACAAGGAGCACGTCGACGTCATCCGCCACGTCGTCACCCGCGTCGCTCATCGCGTCCCGGTCGTCGCCGGTACCGGCTCCAACTCGACCAGCGAAGCGATCCGGCTGACCTGCGCGGCCAAGGAGGCCGGCGCAGATGGCGCGCTGTTGATCTCGCCCTATTACAACAAGCCGACCCAGGAAGGGATCTATCAGCACTATCGCGCCATCGCCGAGGCGGCGCACCTGCCTCTCATCGTCTACAACATTCCCGGCCGCACGAGCTCGAAGATCGAGGCGGCGACCCTGGCGCGCCTCGCCGAGCTGGACGATATCGTCGGCGTCAAGGAAGCGACCGGGTCGCTGGACGAGTGCCAGGAGGTGATCGCGCGCTGCGGAGACGCGCTGGCCGTGTATGCCGGCGATGATTCCCTCACCCTCCCCATCGTCGCCGTCGGCGGCATCGGCGTCATTTCCGTCATCAGCAACTGCCTGCCGCGACCGTGGGTCGAGGCCGTGCAGGCGGCCCTCGACGGCAACTGGGCCGAAGCCCGCCGCCGCCACTACGCCTTGCTGCCGCTCATGCGCGCCCTCTTCCTCGAAACCAACCCGATTCCCATCAAGGCCGCCATGGCCATGCTGGGGCTCTGCCAGGACGATCTCAGGCTGCCGCTGGTGCCCATGAGCGAGGCGCCGCGGGTGCGATTGCGCCGGGTCCTGCAAGACCTGGGGGCCCTGTGATGGGCCCGTCCCCACGGCGCTGATCAGCGGGCGCGCCGGTGAACTCATGAGCGTGCCCTTGATCGTATGCGGTGCGGCGGGTCGCATGGGGCGAAGCCTGATCGCGCTCATCGCCCGCGAACCGGCCGCCCACCTGCACGCCGCCATCGAGGCCCCTCGGCACGACGCCCTCGGGCACGATGCGGGGGTCCTGGCTGGCATGGCGCACATCGGCGTGCCGGTGTCCGACGACTATGCCCGCGCGGCGCGCGCCAACACGGTCACGCTCGACTTCACCTCACCCAGCGCCTCGCTGGAGCACCTGCGGGTCGCGGCGGACGCCGGCGCAGGCATCGTCATCGGCACGACCGGTTTCTCGACCGACGCCGAGCGGGAGATCGGCCAACTCGCACCGCGCACGCGTTCGCTAATCGCGGCCAACATGAGCATCGGCGTCAACGTCCTGCTGACGCTGGTGCAACAGGCGGCGGCCGTGTTGGGCGACGCCTTCGATGTCGAGGTCGTCGAAATGCATCATCGCCACAAGGTCGATGCGCCGAGTGGCACGGCGCTGGCTCTCGGTCGCGCCGCCGCGGCGGGCTTGGGGCGCGACTTCGAGGGCAGCAAGCGGCTGGCGCGTGAAGGCCTCGTCGGGGCGCGCGCCGCAGCCGAGATCGGCATCGTCGCGCTGCGCGGCGGCGACGTGATCGGCGAACACACGGTGGTCTTCGCTGGCCTCGGCGAGCGCCTCGAGCTCACGCACCGGGCCCAGAGTCGCGACTGCCTGGCCCGCGGCGCGGTACGAGCCGCGATCTGGCTGGCCGCCCAACCAGTCGGTCGCTACAGTATGAACGACGTGTTGGGCCTGAGCGCTCGCCGCTGAGCCCTCAGCCCCCCAGTGCCTCGCGCATGCGCTCCATGGCGGTCTCCAGGCGCGCATCAGGCACCGTCAGCGACAACCGAAAGAACCCCTCGCCGAACTCGCCGTAGCCACGTCCCGGGGCAACCACGACGTGGGCCTTGGCCAGCATCATGTCGGCGAACTCCAGACTCGACAGCTGATTCGGCGTCGGCACCCACAGATAGAAGGTGCCACGGGCGGGCGCGTACTCGATGCCCATCTGCCGCAACGTGGCGACCACCAGGTCGCGCCGGCGTTTGTATAGCTGCAGCATGTGCGGGATGGTCGCCTCGCAGCGGCTGAAGGCGGCGATGGCGGCGTATTGCACGGCGTTGAAGACGCCGGAATCGGTGTTTTCCTTCACCTTGGCCATCGCCGCGATCAGGTCGGGATTGCCCAGCGCCATGCCGATCCGCCAGCCGGTCATGTTGAACGGCTTGGAGAGCGAGTTCAGCTCGATGCCGACCTCCTTGGCCCCGGCAACGGAGAGAAAACTGAGCGGCTGCTCGCCGTCGAAGACGATCTCGATGTACGGATTGTCGTAGCAGACCGCGATGTCATAGGTGCGGGCGAACTCGACCAGCTCCTTGAGGAAGGCGGTGGTCGCCACGGCGCCGGTCGGGTTGTTGGGGTAATTCAGGTACATCGCCCGCGCCCGCTTGGCGGTCGCCGATGGGATGTCGCGCAGGACAGGCACATAGCCGTCCGCGGCCCGGATCGGTACGTTCACCGGCTCCCCGCCGGCCATCAGGATGCTGGCTCGATAGGCCGGGTAGCCCGGATCGGTCATGAGCACGACATCGCCGGGGTTGACGCGCGCCAGCGCGAAATGGTGGCAGCCTTCCTTGGAGCCGATCAGGCCTAGGACCTCGCGCTCGGGGTCGACGGCGACGCCGTAACGGCGCGCGTACCAGCTCGCCACCGCATCGCGGAACCCTCGCATCCCCTTCTCCTCATCGGTGGGATACTGGTGGTTGGCCGGGTCGCGAGCGGCCCGGGCGAGCTCATCGATGATCTCATCTGGGGTCGGCTCGACCGGGTCGCCAATCGCCAGGCTGACGACGTCGATGCCTGCCGCCTTGGCGCGCCCGATCTTCTGGCGCAGCTCCATGAACAGATACGGCGGGATCTTCTGCAAGCGCTGCGCTGACTCCATCCACCCTCCCGAAAGCCGGCCCGGATCTGACGAGCGCTGCAGTTAGCACCCGCCCGGACGCGCCTCAAGCAGGCGCTCCGTCCCTCGAAGCTTCGGTTGCAAACGCGGACGGATCTCTGTAAAAAGCGCGCCAATCAGGTCTGTCAACCCAGACCTGATCGAGGAGCAGCGGTTGCCAGCGCTCCTGGCAGCCGACTGGGGCAGTGGCGCGTGTGGGTGTGCGGGAGGTTGGATGGTATGCCCCACCGGGTATTCATCGGAATAGGGTCCAACCTGGGCGAACGGCGCAGCAACTGCCGCGAGGCCCGGAGGCGGATCGCCGAGCTGCCCAAGACCAGGCTGATCAAGGAATCGTCGCTCTACGAGAGCGAGCCACACGGTGACGCCAAGACGTGGTTCGCCAATAGCGTGGTCGAGATCGAGACCGACCTCGGCGCTGCGGAGCTGCTGAAGCGACTGCAGGGGATCGAGAAGGAAATGGGCCGCAAGCGCACCAAAGGGAAGCGCTGGGGTTCGCGCATCATCGACCTGGACATCCTGTTTTTCAACATGGAGCAAATCAACAAGCGGAATCTGAGAGTTCCGCACCCGCGCCTGGCCGAGCGGCGCTTCGTGCTGCTGCCGTTGAGCGAGCTGGCTCCCCAGCTCATCCATCCGCGCCTGAACGTGTCGGTCTCTGAGCTTCTCGCCACCGTGAAGGATGCGAAGAAGATCCACATGATGAGCAGCGCCGAATAGGAGCGCGTCACCCGTCACCGCTGCGCCAAGGACGACAATTGCGTGCCGCTTGGTCTGCGGCCGTGGCCGACTGAAGATGGCGATCACCGAACGGGTTCGGTGGGCGCGGTTCCTGCTTGGAAGGCCGGGCATGGTCGAGAAGCTGCCGCGCTGGTGGCCCCTAGTGGCCGGGCTGAGTGTGTTGGCGGCCCTGCTGGTATCGATCCCAGTCGTCGGGCGCTAGGCGGGCCTGGCTCGCCTGAGGTCAGCAGTCCGTTGGAAAAGACCGCGCTCATCCTTTCGACGGGCTCAGGATCTGTCCTGAGCTTGTCCAAGGGCGAGCGGAATGCACTTTTTCAACAGGCAGTTAGCCCCGAATCCGAAAAAAACCTTTCACCACGAAGTCGACGAAGACCGCGAAGATCACGGCTCAGGCGGCGGTGCTTCGATCGGCTTCAACCCCACAACCAAGAGCTTCTCTTCCTTCTCGCAGCGCCGTAAAGACCCCTTGCCATGCGAGTGCTTCGTGGCCTTCGTGGTTTCAAGGAATTTCGGATTTAGGGTTAGGGCGGCCTGCCGGGGCTCGTCTCCTCAGGTGTGAATACAGAGGCGCCAGAGGCCGCCGCTGGCGACGGGTGGATCCACGGCATAGCCTTCGGCCTCGGCGGCGCGCGGGATGTCGCGGACGGCCTGCGGGTCGTCGAGCACGAGCGTCAGTCTGGCACCGCGCGCCAGGCCTTCCAGGCGGACCTTGGCGTGGGCCCAGTTGAGTGGGCAGCGCATCCCCCGCAAGTCGAGCTGCTCTTCGTCGATCATTTTCCTCGTCCGGCGACGCCACGCCGGTGGCCCCCGGCGGCCCCGAGCTGGTAAGCTCCTAGCGCGTCGGAACGACCGGCGCGAGCCTCACCCTAGACCCGGCCCTGACGCCTGCAGATGACCACGCCGAGCGATACCTACGTGTTGCGGCGTCCCGCCCGCACGGCGCAGTTTCGCATCGACTACGCCAACGAGTTGAACGCGGCGCAGCTGGCGGCGGTGACCACCACCGAGGGGCCCGTCTTGGTAGTGGCCGGCGCCGGCAGTGGCAAGACGCGCACGCTGGTGTTCCGCGTCGCCCGCCTCGTCGAGCAGGCGGTCGACCCGCACGCCATTCTGCTGCTCACGTTTACGCGCAAGGCCGCCGCCGAAATGTTGCGCCGCGCCAGTGGCCTGCTCGACGGGCGCTGTGAGACGGTGGGCGGCGGGACGTTTCACTCCTTCGCCAACCTGACTCTGCGTCGCCACGGCGCCGCCCTCGGCCTGCCCAGCCACTTCACCATCCTCGACCGCGGCGACAGCGAGGACGTCGTCGGCTTGCTGCGCGCCCGACTGGGACTGGACAAGCGCGACAAGCGCTTTCCTCGCAAGCAGACCATCACGGAATTGTTCAGCCTGGCCGTCAATCGCTCGCTGGCGCTCCCGGCCCTGCTCGACGGCGCCTATTCCCACCTCCTCGAGCACGCCGACGACTTGCTGGCGCTGCGCGATGCCTATGCCGCGTACAAGCGCGAGCGCCATGTCGTCGACTACGACGATCTCCTGGTGCGCTTGCACGACCTGCTCGCCGAACATGAGGACGTGCGCCACCAGCTCGCCCGGCACTACCGCTACATCATGGTCGACGAATATCAGGACACCAACCCCCTCCAGGCGGCGATCGTGCGCTTGCTCGGTGCCGCGCACGGCAATGTCATGGCGGTCGGCGACGACGCGCAGAGCATCTACGCCTTCCGCGGCGCCGACTTCCGCAACATCATGGATTTCCCGACCCTGTTTCCCGGCGCGCGCATCATCGCCCTGGAAGAGAACTATCGCAGCACGCAGCCGATTCTCGACGTCGCCAACGCCGTCATGACGGCGGCGCGCGAGCAGTACACGAAGGTCCTGTTCACCCGCGAGCCGGCCGGCCCGCCGCCGCTGCTGATCGCGGCGGAAAACGAGAACTATCAATCGCGCTTCATTTGCCAGCGCATCCTCGAGTTGCGCGAGGAGGGCGTGCCGCTGCCGGACATCGCCGTGCTGTTCCGCTCCAGCTTCCACTCTTTCGATCTGGAGCTCGAGCTGGCGCGCGCCGACCTTCCGTTTATCAAGCGCGGCGGGTTCAAGTTCGTCGAAACCGCTCATGTCAAGGACGCACTGGCGCACCTCCGCGTCCTGCAGAACCCGCGCGACGCCGTGTCCTGGCACCGTTTGCTGATGCTGATCGGCAGCGTCGGCCCGCGCACGGCCAGCGATCTGACCACCGACATCCTCGCCGCCGACGATGTGCCCGCCCTGCTCGATGGCGTCGCCGGCCGCCCGTTCAGCACCGATCTGCGCGCCCTGGCCGGTCTCCTGCGGCGCATCGGCAGCGGCGCTCGACCGCCGGCGGAGCAGCTCAGCGAGGTCCTGCGCTATTACGAACCGCTGCTCAAGCGTCTGCACCCCGACGATTACCCGAAACGGCATCGCGACCTGGAGCACTTTCTCAGCATCGCGGTGCGCTATCGGTCGCTCGAATCGCTGCTCAGCGACATGGCCCTAGAACCGCCGAACGACAGCGTCGGCGAGGTCCTCGCCACGGACGTCGACGAGGGCCTCCTCACCCTGTCGACCATCCACTCGGCCAAAGGCCTCGAATGGCACACGGTGTTCGTGCTCTGGCTGGTCGACGGGCGCCTGCCGTCGACCTACAGCATGCACGGCGACGAGGAGATCGAGGAGGAGCGCCGGCTGCTCTATGTGGCGATCACCCGCGCCAAGCGGCAGCTCTACCTCTCCTATCCGATCAACATGTACGATCGCGTCAGCGGCATGGTGCTGGCCAAACCATCGCGGTTTCTCGACGGCATCGGCCGCGACGTGCTCAAGCCCGTGCAACTGGTCGAAGCCTACGACTGAGCGTTTGCACCACCGATGAACGCCGATCGCTGCCTCCGTCGGTGTTCATCTGGGGTTCCAGCCTTCTGTTGGCTTCCGGGTCAACAGGGGTGCAATGGGGCGGCGCGGCTCATTGCCAGCCGATCGGCTCATAGCCTTTGTCGCGCAGGCACTTGTCGACGAAGTTGCGATAGACCGGATCGGGCTCGGGGGCGCGGAACATCCAGCCGAAAAGCGTGCCGAGCAGCCCTGCCGTCGCCCCGCCGGCGGCCCCTGCCGCGGCGCCTTGCACCGGATCGCCGCCCACCGCACCAGCGACCGCCCCGGTCGCCGCACCGACGGTGGCGCCGACGCCGACATTTTGTGCCGTCTCCTTGGCCATCTGGCCGCCCTGACCGCCTGATTTGACGAACTCGCTGGCTTGCTGCTCGCAGGCCGCGACATCGCGATCGGCCTGCGCCGCGCCGACCTTATTGTACTGCTCGTTCGGGTACAGGGTGGGACGACTGGTGCTGCAGCCGGCCAGGACGATGACCAGCCCGGCTACGGCCCTGCGACGTAATGGCATCATGGGTCCGTGATACCGGGTTCGTCGCCGTGCCGCCAGTCGCACGGATTGACTTTCCCACCCCGTGCTCCTACGCCTGAGCCCGGTTGTGGGATCGAGCGTGCGCTGGCTGATACTCGTTCCGTTCTACTTTTTCGCCGCTGTAGGGGTGTTCTTCGCCCTCAGTCTCCTCTGTCGTGGACTGCGACTGGCACTGGCCGCCAACACGGCCGCCGTCGCATCGGCATTGTTGGGCCTGGTTGTGGTCTTCGTTCCGCTGCTGAGCGGTCGAGTTCCGCTGCCCGACTATTCGCTGCGTGCGCTGCTGCCCTTGCTGCTGGGCGGCTTCGCCCTGGCGGCGCTCGATCTGTTCGCCGCGGCACATCGTCCGCTGCCGCTCGACCGCGAGCTCGGCGAGCCGTGAACCGCCGGGCGTCCAGACTGTCGGCGCCCGCCACAGCGACCATGGCCCAACACGAGTCGTTTCATATTCACGTCAGCAAGGACTACCTCAAGTTCTCGGCCGCGCACTTCATGGCCTACCCCGGCTTTCGCGAGCGCCTGCACGGCCATAACTACCGGCTGTCGATCGCCTTGCACGGTCAGCTCGGCGCCCAGGGCTACGTGGTCGATTTCGGCATCGTCAAGAAGATCGCCCGCCGCCTGTGCGAGCGACTCGACGAACGCGTGCTCATTCCGAGTCGGAGCGATTGTCTGACGATCGTCACCGGACCCGACGCCGTCATTGTGCGCTACGAGCGCGACGAGTTTCGTTTTCCGCTCGGCGACGTGTTCTTGATCCCCATCGTCCACACGTCGGTGGAGGAAATCGCACGCTATCTGACCGGCGAGCTGCGCCGCGAGCTCGACGCCGAGGGCATCGGTTCGCTCCACACCCTCGAGGTCGCGGTCGAAGAGAGCTTCGGCCAACAGGCTGTCTACCAATGCGAGGGCTGAGGCATGTCGGGCCACGCCGGTCTCGCGACGCTGCTGCTCGCCCTGACGTGTGCCGCCTGTGACGCGCGCCTTCCCGAGCCCGAGTCGGCGGGCGCCCAGCTCTACGCCATCCGATGCGGCGGCTGCCATCGCCTCTACGCGCCGCAGAGTATGACCGGTCCGATGTGGAAAGTGACGCTGGCGCGCATGCAAGGCGAGCTGACGCGGCGCGGCATCGAGCCGCTCACGGCAGATGAGACGGCGACGCTGACCGCCTATCTCGAATCGCACAGCGCCAGGCCTGGATCGCAATGACTGTCGTTCGCCTCGCCGCTACTCCGCCGGCGCCAGGGCGCGCCGACTTGGTGGTCGTTGCCGCCTGCGGCGCGGCGCATCTCGCCGCCGCACTGCAAGAATTTCCCCTCGCCGCACGCACCCGCCTACGGGCGGACCTGGCGCGACACCGCTTTTCCCCCAGCCGCGGCCAAGAGTGCCTGGTTCACGCCCCGGACGGGAGCGCCGGAAACGTCCTCTTCGTCGGTGGCAGCTCGCCCCCCGGGGTGTCCTTCTGGTACGAGGTCGCCGACGCCACCGTTCAACACGCGCTGCGCACGCGAGCGCGACACACCGTCGTCGCCTTGCCACCGTACGATGAGGTCGCCACCGTTCAGGCCGTGGCGGAAGGCATCGCCCTGGCCCGCTACAGCTTCACACGCTATCGCTCGAGTCCGGGACGCCCTCTGTCGCCGCCGATCACCCTGGCCGTGCGGCACGTCGACGCCGCCCGCCGTGCCGCCGTGCGCGGGGCGCAGATCACCGCCCGCGCCACGGCACTGGCGCGCGACCTCACCAATACCCCTGCGGCGGACCTCGGCCCGCGGGATCTGGCCGCGGCGGCCCGTCGGGTGGCCGGCAATGGCCTGCGCGTGCGGGTCTTCGATCAGCGCGCCCTCGCTCGTCTCGGCATGGGTGCGATCCTGGGCGTCGGGCGTGGTAGCAGTCAGCCGCCGCGTTTCGTCGAGATGATCTATCGCCCGGCCCGAGCGCGCGGCTGTGTGGCGCTGGTCGGGAAAGGAATCACCTTCGATAGCGGCGGGCTGTCGTTGAAGACCGCCGATGCCATGCAGGCACAGAAGCGCGACATGGCCGGCGCGGCGGCCGTCCTGTCCGTCATGTCGGCGCTGCCGGCGCTGCAACTGCCGCTGGAGGTGCGCGGGTATCTCGCCAGTGCCGAAAACATGCCGAGCGGCAACGCCGTGCGCCCCGGCGACGTCGTGCGGGCATACAACGGGACGACCATCGAGGTGCTGAACACGGATGCCGAGGGACGTCTGGTGCTCGCCGATGGTCTCTCCTACGCGGCCCGGCGTCGACCCGACTGCATCATCGACCTGGCAACCTTGACGGCCGTGGTGCGCACGGCCCTCGGGCCGCGTTGCGCCGCCGTGCTCGGCACCGACCGGCGACTGATCCGCGAGCTGACCGCCGCCGCGACGGAAGCCAACGAGATGCTGTGGGAGTTGCCGCTGATCGAAGACTATCGGCGCGATATCGACAGCCGCATCGCCGACCTGAAGAACGTCGGCGAAGGTCACGCCGGCACGATCGTCGCCGCCCTGTTCCTGCGCGAGTTCGTCGGCGAGGTGCCGTGGGCGCACATCGACTTCTCGAGCACGGTGATGTCGGAGGGTCTCGCCTGCCACCCAAAGGGTGCCAGCGGGTTCGGCGTGCGGACGCTGCTGCGCTGGCTGGCGCGCCTCGCCGCGGGTCAGCCGGCGAAGCGGCCCGCGGCGGCGCGCCGCGGGACCACGCGCAGGCCCGCCCGCCGCGCCTGAACCCGGTACACGCCGCGCCATTCGGTTCGCCCGCGACCCCCCGCCCGGGCGGTAAAGACGAAGTCGCCGTCCAGGCGCGCCGCCGCGCTGGCACAGGTCGCCTCATCGACCAGCGTCTCGCCCCCCTGCGCGGCGGCGCAGAGCCGCTCGGCACGGCCCACCGGTTCGCCAACCGGAATGCCGACATGGCCGCCGCGCGCGCTCAAGTCGGCCAACACGACCTCGCCCGAGGCGACGCCGACCGCGAGCGCGAGCGCGGCCACGGCCTGGTCGCCGGCCGACAACCAGCGATTGCGTAGCGCCAAGACGGCGCGTTGGAGCGCCGCGGCCGCACGCACGGCGCGCACCGGATCGTCGCGCCGCGGCGTCGGCACACCGTACAGGAGGCGCACCGTGTCGCCCGAGATCAGATCGATCACGGCTCGCTGTGCGACCGCGACATCCGCCACCGCGGCGACGAACTCCTGTAACA
This sequence comes from uncultured Binatia bacterium (SeqCode), assembly GCA_964475125.1. Taxonomy (GTDB): domain Bacteria; phylum Desulfobacterota; class Binatia; order HRBIN30; family CADEER01; genus CAYYWP01. The sequence continues at coordinate 64,123 of CAYYWP010000001.1, forward strand.
AGGCGACCACCCGCTGCGGTTCGAGCTGCGCGCCCAGCGCCTCGAAGGCGCGCAGCCGCGTCACCAGCACGCAGGCGCGCAGTCGTGTCGCTTCGGCCGCCGCACGGCCCACCGCGCGGACACTTGGAGTCGGAGTCGCGGTGCGAGTGCGGTGCCGTTTCGTCATATGGCGCTGCCCCGCAACCCGATGCCGAGGAGCAGCCGCCACTGCGGCTGCCGGCACTGCCGGCACGGCACTCCTACACCGCCACCGTGCCCCGGCACGCCGCGCCGCGGCCAGACCCGATCGCTCAACCTGCACACGTGCCCGCTCATTCGTACCACCGCCATCCTCGATACGCAGCGGCGCATGCTTGCATACGCGCTGGCCGCAACACGTGTCAACCTTGCAGCTGCGCGGAGCACGCGTCATGGACGTCATGCCATGTGCTGCATGTGCGCGATCGCGGCGCTTGGGCTCGCCCTGCCGTTCGCACTGACGGCCGCTGCGCTGCGCGCGGAGGATCTACCGGCCTTCCTCGCTGCAGCCGACGCCGCGGCGCGCCCGGCCGAGATCGTGCGCGCAGACGGCGAGCTTCTCAGCCGCTCGCCCGCGGGGACTCGCCGCCAGCAAGTCGCCCTGGTGCGACGGCCGAATGGCGATCTGTACGTCGAGCTGGCGCCGAGCGGGGTACGCGCCCTGCTGCCCAGCGCATCGCAAGCGCAGTGGGTTCCGACGCGCAACGCGCCGCAATCCCCGCTGTCCCCCGCTACCTCGCTGCCCGGTAGCGACTTCAGCGCTGCCGATCTGCAACCCTTCGACGCCACTCGCTGGACCGCGCCGACCGTCGTCGATCGCACGGAGGAGGAAATCACCATCTCCTGCCATCCCACCGACGGCTCATACAGCCTCGCCGTTCTGACCTTCGATCGCGAGCGCCACGTGCTGCTCAAGGCGCTGCTATACCAGGAGAACCTCCGCAACTTGGTCAAACTACGGCGCGAGAGCGGCCATGTGCAGGTTGCAGGTGCCTGGTTGCCGACGGAGATCAGCGTCGAACATTTCCCGCTGCGCGCCACCAGTTCGATCTCCCTGCGCTGGGCGACCGCGCCGGAGCTCGTCGCGGTGTTCGATCAGAACGCCCTGACGCGGCCGTCGCCGCTGCACTTTCCAGATCGCGACGCAGCAGCTTCGGGGACCGTCGCGCTGCCGTCTGGAGCGGCGGACTGAGCCACCGCCAGGGCACGACCGACCGAACCGACCTCGCGCAGCGCACGGCATGCCGCAGCCCGGCAGAGCTGTAGCCGTTTATTGCGCCTGCCGGCCGACCGACGTCCAGAACCATCCGATTTCCGGCTCAGGGCGTAGAATATTCGTGTACAGCAGGTGCGGATTCCTGCTACACACATCCGTCATTTCCTGACTTCTCTGCACTGCGGCCTCGGGGGAGGGTAAGCATGCGCCGGCAATCGGAACGGGCAACCGCCACACGTCTCGCCATTTTCATCGTCCTCGGCGCCCTGTTCACCAGCCGCTTACCGGCTGCGGCCCAGCAGTGCGTGGGCGACTGCAATGGCGATGGCTCGGTCACCATCGACGAGCTCATAACCGGCGTGAACATCGTCTTGGAGATCCTGCCACTCAGCGCCTGTCCGGCCGTGCAGTGCAATCCGCCTGCGCCCCCGACGGTCGACTGCCTCACGCAGGCGGTCAACAACGGACTGTTCGGCTGTCCGGCGCCACCGATCCTGCGAGGCGCCTCGAAGTCGAGCTCGGTGGCGGTGAGCGACGACGAGACAGTCGTGCTCATGGCCAATCCGGAAGCCGGGACGGTCTCCATCTTCTCCACCGATACCGCGGGCTCTGCCGCGGGACTCGGCGCCGCCAAACGACAGGAGCTGCCTACCGGCGAGGAGCCGGTCGCCATCGTCATCCACCCCGACAACGACACGGCCTTCGTCGCCAACCGCGGCGCCGCTACGGTGACGCGGGTGGAGGGCCTGCACGCCGGTACGGCCGCCGCGACCATCGCGCTGGACGTCGGCTCCGAGCCGACCGCCCTGGCGCTGTCTCCCACCGGCAAGCTGTTGTTCGTCTCCGAATGGGCGGAGGGACGAGTGTCCGTCGTCGATACCGAGTCGATGACCATCCTCGGCACCGTCGTGGCGCGTAACCCGCGCGCCGTCGCCGTCACCAACGACGGCGACGCCGATGACGAGGACGAAACCCTCATCGTCGCTGAATTTTATGGCGCGCCGAACCCCGACATCAGCGGTTGCCCGAGCGACAACAGCGAGGTCTGCGACACCGGACGCCTCGGCCGCGTGTTGCGCTTCCCGCTGAGCGACTTCGAACCCGAGGCCCCGCTCATCTTCCGACCGCTCGACAGCGGCTTCGCGCCCAGCACCAGTCCCCCGAACGCCCCGACGGTCATGACGGCGCCCAATCAGCTCTACAGCGCCGCCATCCAGGGCGGCAAAGTCTACGTCACCTCCGTCTCGGCCTCGCCGCAGCCGCCGATCAACTTCCAGACCAACGTCTTTCCGGTCCTCTACGTCGGCGATCTCAGCAGCGGCATGGAAGACCTCTCCAACGTCGGCACTGCCAACATCGCCCGCTTGGCGTTCGATCAAGTCGCCGAGCGGCCGCGGTTCCTGCAGGAGATCGTCGACCTCGATTTCGACGGCGACTCGAACGTCGCCTACGTCGTCTCGCGCGCCGCCGACATCGTCCAGCGCCTGACCTACGATCCCGTCGACGGCATCATCATCGGCACCGACGACGTCAAGCAAATCAACGTCGCACCGAATTGCCAGAACCCGATCGGCATCGCCGTCGCTGCCGACAGCCGTCGCGCGTACGTCAACTGCTGGATCACCCGCCGCCTCGGCGTCATCGACCTCGAAGCACAGGAGCTGACCCAACTCGTTCAGTCCTCCCCTCTGCCGGCGCCGGGCTCGCTGGAAGAAGAAGTCAGCCTCGGCCGGCGCTTCTACTTCACCGGCCGCGGGCGCTGGTCGAACAACGGCGACGGCTACTCTTCCTGCGGCTCCTGCCACCCCGATGCCCTGAGTGACAACATCACCTGGTCGTTCGCCGCCGGGCCGCGCCAGACTACCTCCATGGACGGCTCGTTCTCCCATGGGCCGGGGCCGCAGCAGCAACGCATCTTCAATTGGACCGGCATCTTCGACGAGATTCACGATTTCGAGCGCAACACCCGTAGTGTCTCAGGCGGCCTGGGTGCGATTACCATCTCCGAGACCGACATGTGCGGCAACCTCGCGCAAGAGGAGCAGGTGCCGCTGCCCGGCGATGGCCTCGGCCTGCCGGTGAAGGTCGTGCAGGATACCACGCCGGGTATCTGCACCACCGACTGGGACAAGATCGACGCCTTTGTGCGCACCCTCCGCCCGCCGCGAGCACTGCGTGATCTCGATCCCGACTTGGTCGCACAAGGCGCTGCGCTGTTCGCCGGGCGCGCCGCCTGTACGACCTGCCACGGCGGACCGGCCTTCACCGCCGCGCACCGCTTCTGGACACCGTCGCTGATCAACAACGACATGTTGATGATCACCCCGTTCGAGCCGCCAACCGACGACCCGTTCTGGTCACTCAATCCGTTCCAGATCAGCGGCGAGGTGCTGATGTCCGAGGCCATGCCGGTGGCGCCCAACGAGGTCACCTGCGGCCTGCGCAACGTCGGCAGCTTCGGCATCCCCGGCGATCAGCCCGGCACCGAGGCACTCGAAAAACGCGCCAGCGGCACCGTCGCCCAGGGCGCCGGAGGGTTCAACATCCCGGCGCTGTACGGCCTGTCGGTCGGCGCGCCGTACTTCCACCACGGACAGGCGGCGACGCTCGATGACCTGGTGTTCGATCCCAAGTGGGACAGCCACCTGCGGGCCGGTAATCCCAACCTCGGACAGTTGACGAATCTCGAACGTGCGGCGCTGGTCTCCTACCTGCTCTCGATCGACGCTCACGCGCCAGAGCCGGCACTGATTCCGGGCCGCCAAGGCTGCCCCGAGGAGTTCCCCACCTTCGTCGCCAGCCTCGACGGTGCGCAGGAGGTCGACCCGCCGGTGACCACCGAAGCCAGCGGCCGGGCGATCTTCCAGCTCAACGCCGACAAGACGGAGCTGACCTACGAGGTCATCATCAGCGACCTGACACCGGACCAGATCCTACAGGCGCACCTGCACGTCGGACCGCGCGGCTTCAACGGGCCGGTGGTCTTCTTCCTCGCCGATGCGCCACCCCCGACCATGGTCCTGCGCGGCAGCCTCGACGCGGCGGACCTCATTCCGAGGCCGGACGTCAGCGTCGACGATTTCGCCGACTTCATCGCCGCCCTCGAAGCGGGCGACGTCTATGTGAACGTCCACACTATGGCTCATCCCGCCGGCGAGATCCGCGGCCAGGTGCAAGCGCCGATTCGTATTCTGGCATCCCTGAGCGGGGACCAGGAGGTTCCCGTGGAGCCGACGACCGCCACCGGCAGCGCCGAGTTCCGGCTCAGCGCCGATCGGCAGACGCTGAGCTACTCGCTCGACGTGCAGGGCATCGCGCCGGATCAGATTCTTCAGGCCCATCTGCACGTCGCTCCGCGAGGCTTCAACGGACCCGTGGTCCTCTTCCTTGCCGCTGGACCGCCGAGCGCCCTGCCGTTGCGCGGCACGCTGACGGCAGCCGACCTGATTCCACAGCCGGACGTGAGCGTCATCGACTTCGACGACTTCGTCGACGCCCTGCTCGCTGGCGACGTGTACGCCAACGTTCACACCCAGACCGAACCGGCGGGAGAAATCCGCGGCCAGCTCAGCGCGCCAGAGGGCTTCCCGGCCCGACTCTCGGGCGCTCAAGAGGTCGATCCGCCGGTGGTCACCGACGCCAGCGGCAAGGCTCGAATGATGCTCAGCGCCGACCAGAGCGAAATCCGCTTCGCCGTGGCGGTCTCCAACTTGCCGGCGGAAAGTATTCTGCAAGCGCACATCCACGTCGCGCCGCGGGGGTTCAACGGCGGGGTGGTTTTCTTCCTGGCCGACAGCGGCTTCGCCGGCCTGCGCATGGGCAGACTGACGGCAGCGAACCTCATCCCGATTCCCGAAGCCGGCATCGAGACCTTTGCCGACTTCCTGGCCGCGCTGCGCGCCGGCGACACCTACGTCAATGTCCACACGATCGCTCACCCGGCCGGGGAGATCCGCGGTCAGATCGACGCCCCGACCGTCTTCCTCGCGGGCCTGGATGGCGGGCAAGAGGTGCCGCCCGTCACCACGGCCGCCAGCGGTCGCTCACGCATCGTGCTCAACGCCGAAGGAACGGCGTTGCGCTTCGCCCTCGCCGTCAACGACCTGCCGGCTGACGACATCCTGCAGGCGCACATCCACGTCGGCCCACCGGACATGAACGGCCCGGTGGCCTTGTTCCTCGCCGAATCGAGTTTCAACGGCCTGCGCGTCGGCACCCTGACGGCCGCGGACTATCTCTCGCCACCGGGTTTCCCAACCTACGCCGACTTCCTGGGGGCGTTGCGAGTCCAGAACACCTACGCCAATGTGCACACCGTCGCCCACATGGACGGCGAAATACGCGGTCGCATCCTGGCGCCCCTGACGTTCGATGCCCTGCTGAGCGGGGCGCAAGAAGTGCCGCCGGTCGAGAGCATGGCCAGCGGCACTGGCCGCGTGGTCATCAGCACCGACCGCCAGGCGTTCCGCTTCGCCCTCGCGGTCAAGAACCTGCCGGCCGATCAGATCCTGCAAGCGCACATCCACGTCGGTCCGATCGACATGAACGGCGCCGTCGCTTTCTTCCTCGCCGATATGGGCTTCGTCGGGCCGGTGATCGGTACGCGTACGCCGGCCGACTTCATCATGTCGCCGGAGGTGCCGACCTACGCCGATTTCGTCGGCGCCCTGCTCGGCGGCGGCACCTACATGAACGTCCATACCCTGACACACATGGACGGGGAGATCCGCCGCCAACTCGAATGAGGAGAGAAAGATGCGGCCCCGACCGACTGAACGCGCTGTCGGGTGCCGCCCCCCGTTCCGAGCGCCGTTGGCGATCCGTTGAAAGGGCCGCTTTCGTCCTTCCACGGGCTCAGGACAGGTCCTGAGCCCGTCGCGGGTGAGCGAACCGGCTTCTCCGACGGTCGTTGGGCTCCGAAGCGCTGTGCCTCGCTCAGGCGCTGAGCTCCAGCATGCGGCGCAGGGAGCGCTCGGCGCCCTGGCGCACCGCCTCATCGAGCTCGATGCGGAATTGCATCTGTTCCAGCGCGCGCTCGGTCGCTTCCAGGGTGATCATTTTCATGAACTGACAGAGCTTGCACGCCTTGTAAAACGTCTTCTCCGGCACCTCGAGCAGCAGTTTCTCCGACAGGCCGCACTCGGTGACGATGAGGAACTCCTGCGCCGGGCTCTCCTTGGCGTAGCGCACCATGCCACTGGTCGACAGCACGGCGTCGGCCAGGGCGATGACGTCGCTGCGGCATTCGGGGTGGACCAGCACCTTGACCTGCGGCAGCGTGCGCTTCACCGCCAGAATGTTCTCCGGCGTAATCTGGTGGTGGACGTAACAGTTGCCGTTCCAACTGATGACCGTCTTTGAGGTTTCGCGCTGCACGTAGTTGGCCAGGTGCTCGTCGGGCACGAAGAGAATGTGTTGGCTCGGCAGCTTGTCGACGATCTTGACGGCGTTGGCCGAGGTGACGCAGACATCGACCACGGCCTTCACCGCCGCCGTGGTGTTGACGTAGGCCACCACCTGCAGATCTGGATAGAGCGCCCGCAGTTCGTCGCGTTTGGCGACCAGCTCATCCGGCTCGACGCTGTCGGCCAGCGAGCAGCCGGCGCGCAGATCGGGAATCAGCACGGTCTTCTCCGGCGAGAGGATCTTCGCCGACTCGGCCATGAAGTGGACGCCGCACAGCACGATCGTCTCGGCATCCATGCGCTGCCCCTGGCGCGCCAGCTCGAGCGAGTCGCCGACGACGTCGGCGACTTCGAAGATCTCCGGGCGTTGGTAGTTGTGGGCCAGGATGACCGCGTGGCGCTCGCGCTTCAGCGCCTGGATGCGCTTGATCGTCGCCGCCATCGCTTCGCAGGCTCCGGGGTTGTAAACGTGCGGCTGGCCCAGCGGCGCGAACGCCTCGCTCAGCGCGGCCCCGGTTGGCTCGTGATTGGCCGTGTGCATGGCAGCCTCTTGGCTTGCTCCTCGACACGACCCTACGCCCCCGCTCGGCCGCCATCAACGGGAGGGGGCGTCGATCCGGCACGCGTTCGCCGAGGGGCGACGCTGGCCTCGTGGCGTTAAGCAGTCGCCTGCTGATCGAGGCCGAGGATGCGAATCGAGGTCACGGCCTTGTAACGCCGATTGATGTTGAGCAGCATCGCCGTGATCCCTTCCAGCACGCGGGCATTGATCAAGGCTCCGGCGTCGACGGCGCGATAGTTCGGGATGCGCCGCACCAGGTCGAGGATCTGCGCCTTGGCCTCCGGGTGGTCGCCGCAAACGACGACGTCGCCTTCGACGGGGTGATGTACCTCGACCAGCTCTTCGGCGCTCTCGTTCTTGAACCCGGCGATGACGTAACTGTCCGGCAGGGCGCGCTGGATCGCTTCAGCCGCCGAGCCCTCCGACACCGGTTCGAGCGTGAAGACCTTGTTGACCCGGACCAGCGGGTTGACCACGTCGAGCACCACCTTGCCGGCGAGCTTGGCGGCCAGGGGCGGCAACAGGCCGGCTACCCCCGAGTAGGGGCAGGCGATGACGGCGATGTCCACGGTGCCCTCCAGCGCCGTGGCGTTGTCCGTCCCGCTCACTGGCGTGGTGCAGCCGATCCCGGCGAGCTTGGCGCGCATCTCGGCGGCCGCCGATTCGCCGCGTTCGGCCTGGCGCGAGCCGATCACGACTTCCTCGCCGGCCATCGCAAAGCGATAGCCCAGCCCGATCCCCTCGGGCCCAGTGCCGCCTAGAATCGCCATACGTCCCATGATCTCTCCTCCGTTCCGAGTCGGCTGGCCCAGGCTGCAGGCTGATCGTCAACGCCGAGTCAGGGTCTCTATGCTGCCCGTTTTCGACACGCAACATACCCGCGGTCCACCATCGAACCGTCGGCGCAGGCGCGAGGGAACAGTGAGCGTTCCTCACGAGCCGTAGCCGCGGGACCTGTGCCCGCCGGCGACGCCACGCGTCGCCCGGAGCGGGGTGGTGTGGCATTCGCGGTGGATTGCCACTCCAGTAGTGTTGCCGCCATCGAACTGTCGGCGCAGGCGCGAGGCGACAGTGAGCGTTCCTCACGAGCTGTAGCCGCGGGACCTGTGCCCGCCGGCGACGCCACGCGTCGCCCGGTTGCAGGGCGGTGTGGCATTGAATGCTCGGCGCTGTGGATTGCCCCTGCAGTAGCGTTGCCGCGCCCCGCCCCCACCGGGCAGCGCACAGCGCTGCCGGCGGGCACAGGTCCCGCGGCTACGGCTCGCGATCCGACAACACCGCGACGCTCAATCGGCTCGTGCCGGGCGGGACGCCTGAGGTTGCTGCTGGGTGACGCAATGGCAGGCGCCGAGGCCCCAGACCAGATCGCGGGCCGGGACCGGGACGATGCGCCGCCCGGGAAAGAGGGCTGACAGGGTGGCGCATGCCTCGTCATCGCCAGCGCAGTCGAAGGTGGGCAAGAGGACAACGGCGTTGCCGATGTAAAAGTTGGCATACGAGGCCGGCAGGCGCTGGCCGTCGTATTCGACCGGCGACGGCATCGGCAGCGTCACGACGCGCAGCGGGCGCTCGCGCGCATCGCGCATTGCCTGCAGTCGCCGCAGGTTGTCCTGTAACGGAGCATAGTTTGGATCCGTGGGATCCTTCTCGACCACCGTCACGATCGTCGCCGGGGCGACGAAACGGGCGAGGTCGTCGACGTGGCCATCGGTATCGTCACCGGCAATCCCTTCCCCCAACCACAGCACCCGTCGCACGCCGAGATAGTCGCACAGGTACTGCTCGAGGTCGCGGCGCGCACACCGCGGATTGCGGTTCGGATTGAGCAGGCACTGTTCGGTGGTCAGCAACGTGCCCTCACCGTCCACGTCGATGGAGCCGCCCTCGAGCACGATGCCGGGAGTGAACCGCGCCGCCGCCAAGATGTCGGCAAGGGCAGCCGGCACCGCGTCGTCGTTGGCCCAGGGCGGATACTTGCCGCCCCAGGCGTTGTACATCCAATCGACCAACGCGAACTCTTCCCCGCGGGTGATGAACGTAGGGCCGTGGTCGCGCATCCAGGCATCGTCCGTCGGGACCTCGTAGAGCCGCACCCGGCTCATCGACACTCCAGCCTCACCGAGCAGGCGCCCGACCGCCGACCCCGCAGCGGCTGAGTTGACCAGGATGTGCACTGCTTCGGCCGCGCTGAGGGCGCGCGTCATTGCCACCCAAATCGGCGGGATGCGCTCGAACAGGCCAGGCCACGAGGCCTCCTTGTGTGGCCAGGATAGCCAGGTCGCGGCATGCGGCTCCCATTCCGCCGGCATGCGAAAACCAGCCGCGGCGGGACTCCCGGGAGATGGCGTCAACGCAGATGGCATTGGCGAGAACGGGCTGGAGCCGAAGCGGGCCGACCGGGCGAGTCGCGCGGGTCGTTCATTCGACAAGACGAGCAGATACGCGCGGCGAGCCGAGACGGCTCAGACGAGGTAGCGCTTCAACAGCCCCCCGTAGGCGTCGATCCGGCGGTCACGCAGGAAGGGCCAGTTGCGGCGCGTCGCCGTGATCAGGTCTCGATCGCACGCTACGACGAGCACCTCTTCGCGCTCATGACCGGCTTGTGCCAGCACGCGGCCGAACGGATCGGCGACGAATGAGCCGCCCCAGAATTCCAGTCCGTCTTCGACACCGACGCGGTTGACGGCGACGACGAAGACCCCGTTGGCGATGGCATGGCTGCGCTGGATGGTTTGCCAGGCGTCGTACTGCGCCGAGCCGTGCTCGGCCTTCTCGGCCGCATGCCAGCCTATGGCGGTCGGATAGAAGAGGATCTCGGCGCCGCGCAGGGCGGCCAGCCGCGCCGCTTCCGGGAACCACTGGTCCCAGCAGACGAGCGGCCCGATCCGCCCGCAGTGTGTTTCAAAGGTCGCGAACCCCGTGTCGCCGGGCGTAAAGTAGTACTTCTCGTAGTACAGCGGGTCGTCCGGAATGTGCATCTTCCGGTACAGGCCGGCCAGGGAGCCGTCGCGCGCGATCAGCACGGCGGTGTTGTGGTACAGGCCCGGGGCGCGACGCTCGAAGAGCGACGCCAGCACCGCCACGCCACATCGCTCGGCGACCTGGCTTATCGCCTCCGTGCTCGGACCGGGGATCGGCTCGGCGAGGTCGAAGGTCGCGGCATCCTCGCGCTGACAGAAGTACGGTGAGCGATGCAGCTCCTGCAGACAGACGATATCCGCCCCCCGTCCCGCCGCCGCTTCGATCCCGGCCAGCACCTTGGCCAGGTTCTCCGTCACGTCGGGGTTGCACCGCATCTGCACCAAGCCGACGGTCGTGACCCGCGACGACATGGCGCCCCCTTACACCGCCGGCCGCGGCGGTGAAAGGCGCCGGCTTCTGCTAGGACACGGGCATGCCAAACGCCGCCGACCGCCTCGCCGCCCCGGCGCTCGAGGCGGTGCGCGGCGCCATCGCGGACGCCACCGGCAACGAAGTCTTCCTGCTCGGTACGCTGGGCGGCGGATTGGTCACGAGCGTGCGTGTGTTGGCGCGCGGCCACCGGCACGCCGTCCCTGCCCTCCTCCAGGTTCCACGCCCCGGCGAGGTCGTCATTCACAACCATCCGAGCGGGATCCTCACGCCGTCCGACGCCGACCTCTCCGTGGCCGCCGCCTTGGGCAATCGCGGCGTCGGCGCGTACATCGTCGACAACCACGTCAGCTCCGTCTACGTGGTCGTCGAGCCACACGCCGTCGCGACCCCGGCTCGGGTCGATCCGGAGCGCACGGCGGCCTTGCTGGCTGCCGGCGGGCCGCTCGGCGCCGCGCTCGAAAACTATGAGCATCGCCCGCAGCAGCTCGCCATGCTGCGCGCCGTGACCGGCGCCTTCAACGATGACATGCTGCTCTGCGTCGAGGCGGGAACCGGTACCGGCAAGTCCCTCGCCTACCTGCTGCCGGCGATCGCGTGGAGCCTCGCCAACCAGCAGCGCGTCGTCGTGTCGACACACACCATCAACCTGCAGGAGCAGCTCGTGCACAAGGACCTGCCGCTGCTCACCCAGCAGGCGGGCCTGGCGGCGCGCATCGCGCTCGTCAAGGGACGCGGCAACTACCTCTGCCAGCGCAAGGCGGCACAGGTGGAAGCGCAACCGGGACAGCTCATCGACGACGCGCTGCACGCCGAGTTGCGCGACCTGCTCGCATGGGCGAGGCGTACGCGCGACGGCAGTCTCGCCGACCTCGCCGTGCGACCACAACCGGAGGTATGGGAACAGGTGGTGTCGGAAAACGACAACTGCCTGCGCGCGCGCTGCCCGTACTACTCCAGCTGCTTTTTCTACACGGCCCGCCGCAACGCCGCCGCCGCCGACCTCCTGGTCGTCAATCACCACCTGCTGATGGCCGATCTCGCCCTGCGCGCCGAGATCGACGACTACACGCAAAACGCCATCCTGCCGCCGAGTCGCCGGGTGATCATCGACGAGGCCCACCAGCTCGTCGACGCGGCGACCGCCCATTTCGGCAGCCGCGTCAGCGAGGGCATGCTGGCGCGCCTCTGCGCCCGCCTGCAGAGCCCGCGCAATCCCGGCAAAGGGGTGCTGGCGGCGCTGGCGCTCGCCCTGGGCGGGATCACGGACCCCGCCGATGCCCCGATCGCCGAAGGCGCACGGCAGTGGATCGAACGACGCGTGATCCCGGCCAGCAGCAGCCTGGCGGCCCAGATCGAACAGTGCTTCGGCGAGCTCACCGGCGCCTTCGTGACCACGCTCGGATTGGCCACCGACGCACCGACCCAGAAGATTCGCCTCACCGCTGCGCTCCGCGACGCGCCATTCTGGCGCCGGCTCGCTGACGAAACCGGTCGCCTCGCCGTCGGGCTCGATGCGCTGGCCGCCGATATCTTCGGCGTACGGGAACGGGTTGCGGAATTGTCCGACGCTACCCCGCCGCAGATTCGCTATCTCGACACGGAGCTCGGGGCCCTCGGCGGCCGCCTGCGCGCCCTCGCCGTTACGCTGCTCGACAGCGCCGAGGAGGACCCGGCCTATTGCGTCTGGCTCGAGCTCCGGGCTCGTCCGCAGGGCCTGCGCGCGCTCTCCCTGCACCGCGCCCCGATCGACGTCGCGCCATTGCTCAGCCGCGCCCTCTTTACGCCCCTGGCAACCGCCGTGCTCACCTCGGCGACGCTGGCAGTGGGGGGACGCTTCGACTTTCTGTGCGAGCGCGTCGGGCTCGATCGGGTCGACCCCCCGGAGCGGGTGCAGAGGTTGCGAATTCCCTCGCCGTTCGATTTCACCAGCCAGGCGCTGTTGGCCGTGCCCACGGACCTCCCGGCGCCGGCCACACCGGGCTACGAGGCCGCCAGCCATGCCGCCATGCGTGACATCGTCGACCTGGCGCAGGGCGGAACGTTTCTCCTCTTCACGGCCTATGGCGCGCTCAATGCCGCCTGGTTCGAGCTCGCGCACGGTTTGCGCGCGGCCGGGTTCCTACCCCTGCGGCAAGGCGAGCTCAGCCGCGACGTGTTGCTGCGGCGGTTCCGCGCCGACCCGCGGGCCGTGTTGTTCGCCACCGACAGCTTCTGGGAAGGCGTCGACGTGCGCGGCGATGCCCTGCGCTGCGTGGTCATCGCCCGCCTGCCCTTCCGGGTTCCGACTGAACCGCTCGAGGAGGCGCGTGTCGAAGCCATCGCGGCACGCGGCGGCGACCCCTTCGCCGAGCACACGCTGCCGCAGGCGGCGATCAAGCTGCAACAAGGCTTCGGTCGCTTGATCCGCAGCCACTCCGACCGCGGCTGCGTCGTCGTGCTCGACAGCCGCATCGTGCACAAAGGTTACGGGCAGGTGTTCTTCGAGTCGCTGCCGGCGGCTCGGCGCTGCATCGCCCCGCGGCACGAGGTATTCGCCGCCATGCGACAGTTCTTCGCGGCCAACCGCTGAGCGCGGTCGAGCCTGGGAACGGGTCGGCGGCGTCCGCGCGTGGCGCCGCCTCCCTATCCGGGCTAGAACCGCGCCGCCGCCGCTCACCGAAGGAGGCCAGGCATGGACTTCGCGTATCCCGACAAAGTGAAAGACCTGCAGGCCCGCGTGCAGTCGTTCATGGACGAGCACGTCTACCCCAACGAGGCCACCTACGAGGCACAGCTCAGCGACGCGCGCTGGCAGCAGCCGCCGATCATGGACGCGTTGAAGGCCGAGGCTCGCGCCGCCGGGCTGTGGAACCTCTTCCTGCCGGAGAGCGAGTACGGCGCCGGCCTGACGAATCTCGAATACGCGCCGCTGTGCGAGATCATGGGCCGCTCGTTCATCGCTCCCGAGGTGTTCAACTGTGCCGCGCCCGACACCGGTAACATGGAGGTACTCGACCGCTACGGCACTCCCGACCAGCAGCGGCGCTGGCTCGTCCCCCTGCTGGCTGGCGAGATCCGCTCGGCCTTCGCGATGACCGAGCCCGATGTCGCTTCTTCCGATGCGACCAACATCCGCTGCGCCATCCGGCGCGACGGAGACGACTACGTGATCAACGGCCGCTAATGGTGGACGAGCGGGATCCTCCATCCGCGCTGCGCGCTGCTCATCGTCATGGGCAAGACTGACCCGGAGGCGCCCCGCCATCAACAACAGTCGCAGATCTTGGTGCCGCGCGACGCGCCGGGCGTCACCGTGCTGCGCCACCTGGGCGTCTTCGGCTACGACGACGCCCCCCATGGCCATGGCGAGGTGCTGTTCGAGGACGTGCGCGTGCCGGCTGCCAACCTCCTGCTCGGCGAAGGACGCGGCTTCGAGATCGCTCAGGGTCGGCTCGGGCCCGGCCGCATCCACCATTGCATGCGCACCATCGGGCTGGCCGAACGCGCTCTGGAGGCCATGTGCCGGCGCGCCCGCACCCGGGTGACCTTTGGCAAGCCGATCGCCGAGCGCACGGTGACCCTCGAGCGCATCGCCGAGGCTCGCATCGCCATCGAACAATCCCGCCTGTTGGTCCTGAAGGCCGCCTACCTGATGGACACCGTCGGCAACAAGGCGGCGCGCAAGGAGATCGCCATGATCAAGATCGCCGCGCCGCTGATGGCACAACAGGTCATCGACTGGGCGATTCAGGCCCACGGCGCCGCCGGCCTGTGCGACGACTTCTTCCTCGCCCGCGCCTACGCCCATACCCGCACCCTGCGCCTCGCCGACGGCCCGGACGAAGTCCACCGTAACCAAGTCGGCCAGCTCGAGCTGCGGGGGACGTGCTGACGTGCTGACGTGTTGACGTGCGGACGTGCTGACGTGTTGAGACACTGGTTGTCAGGGCTCAGGTTCTGTCCCGGCTGAGCGCAGCGAGTCGGCTACGCTGAGAACGGCAAAGCCTCTTTCAGCATCACGTCAGCACGTCAGCACGTCAGCACGCCCCCCACCGTTTCCCCTCTAGACACACCGTCCCCAATCGTATAAGAATGCGAATCGGATTCTGGTTCTGAATGGCATCGGTGGCCCAACTGCGGACAGTCAGCGAGCCGAAGCAGGCGCGCAGCGAGCGCACCCTGCGGCGCCTGCTCGATGCCGCCGAGCGCCTGATCGCCGAGAAGGGCCATCGCGCCG
>CAYYWP010000002.1:0-69157 GCA_964475125.1 uncultured Binatia bacterium (SeqCode)
CTTGTCCATCGGAATAGCTCCTGTTCCGTGTCCAAGAAAACCGGGGCCAGCTCAGGCGCAGTACGGTGCTGGCAACGTCTTCCTTACGCCCGTGCAGCGAGGCGCTGTGGAACCGGTGCCGTTGTACTCGACGCTCGATGAGCTATCCCAAACGTTCCCATTGGAGCGTTAAAGACGATGGGCAACGACAAGACCGCAGAGGTAGTTGGCTCCGCTGATGCCCCGAAAATCACGGCGACCTTTTCAATCATTGGCAGGGACTTCGACGCGGACGAATGTACGTCGGCTATCGGGTTGGAACCAAGCGAAATCTGGCGCCAGAAGATTCCAGAGCTTCAGCACCGCATCGACCTTCCCAACGTAAACTGGAACATCATCCGAGAGAGCAAGACTCTATACAGCGTCAGCGATGTAGTCGATCAAGTTATCGATGCGGTGTGGAGTCAGAGAGATCGTATCGAGGACTACGTTCGCGGTAAGCCGCTGGAGGTATGGATTGGTTGCACAGTTACTATTTTTCGCGATCGTCCGGTGTATGACCTCTCTGCGGCGACGATTCGCCGCATGGCGGATATGAAGTGCGGGTTCATGTTGGACGTGTTTGACTATTCCGATTAATCCCGTGCGACGCTCGTTCCACAGGGTGGGAGTGAGTGCTAGAGTCAGTCGAAATTCGGGTGGCGACCCCCCAGAAGGCTGACACGCTCTGGCCGAGCGACCACCTATCGCGCGGCGCTCCGCTTCGTGCGCGAGGTGTACCGTGCAGATTTGTTCACGACGACGTAGCTGCTGGTGTTGTAGCCGACCAGGACGACCCACTGAACGATGCTCGAGTCGAAGGTGGAGGGGCCGTCCCTGGCGCGACTCGCTCAGCTGACTTCATCTGTTCTGGACGTGCACTCTTGTGAGAACCTGCTCGGCGGATGGAATGCCGGCGAAAGAGAGGACTGCGGATTGATAATCCGGGTCGCTGAAGCGTCCGAGCTCGACGAACCGGAAGCTCGCCTCGAGATCCGCGGCGAGCCTTTCCGCTTGCTGGTAATAGTACTCGCAGTATTTCCGGATCGCCGCTTCCTTCGAAGACGCCTCGAATTTTGGAAAGAGCTTGTCCCAGACTGGACTTCGCCGCCATTTTGTCCCGGAGTGCTCCATCCAGAAATTTTCGGATTCGTAAGAAGGGGTGCGCGTGATCAGGCTGGCCAAGCGGTCCGCCATATAGCGGGAGTTCCCGAGCGCCCCGTACCGAGGCCGATGACGATTCGTCGATCCGTCATGCAGTGCCCGCTCTCTAACAACTCCGGGTCGGTGACGAAAATCGCTCCGCCCGCGCCGGCGCGCCGCCGGGGCCGATTCGATTCCTCGGCGGGCGCTGGTGCGTGCTCGGGGGCTCTGCGTCGGCCGGTTCGGGCGGGTGAGGGTGAATCCGGCGGGTAACGATCTTCGGCGCACTCGGGTGCGGGGAATTGCATTGCGTGTTTTGGCGATTGTACTAGCGCCGCATGGTGGTGGCGGGCGAACCCGTGGACGCGGTCTATTCATGGGTCGACGGCGGCACCCCGCGCTTTGCGCACGATCTACACCGCGCGTGCGCCGGCGCCGACCCGTCGGCCGCCGACGTTCGCCGGCGGCGTTTTCGCGACAATGGCGAGCTTCGCTACTCGATGCGGTCGCTGGTGCGTTTCGCGCCGTGGCTGCGCCGTATCTATCTGGTCACCAACGGCGACGTGCCGGCCTGGCTCGACCTCAGCAGCGATCGGGTCGAGGTCGTGACGCATACCGCGCTGTTCGAGACGATGGACCACCTGCCGACGTTCAACTCCAACGCCATCGAGATGCATCTGCACAGGATTCCGGGCCTGGCGCGGAAGTTCCTCTACCTGAACGACGACGTGTTCCTCGGCCAACCCTGTACGCTCGCCGACTTCAGCGACGGCGGCACGGATGTCTTCCTCTTCGAACGGCAACCCTGTGCCGCTGACCCGGAGCACGGCGAGGTGCACGATCGTGCCTACGCGCACACCGCGCGGCGCGTGAACGCGGTCAGCGGCCATGCGCCGCCGACGCTGTTGCCGGCACACACCCCGCAGCTCTACGACCCACCGGTGCCCGGAACCTTCCCCTCGGTGCCGTGGGAGCAGCGTGACGACGGTTTTGTGGCCATCGGACGCTGATCGCCGGAGAAGCGCTTCGGCCGAATCATCGATACGATCGCCGCGGTGCGCGCCGCGGGGAGGAAGGTCCGCCTCCACATCGTCGGCACGCCGGGTTCGCCGCGATACACGCGCGCCATACGCCGTCGCGCGGCCGAGAATGCCGAGTGGGTGAGTCTCCACGAGAGTCTCGATCGCGGCGCGCTGCTGCAGCTCGTCGCCCGGCAACGGTACGGCATCCACTGCATGCCGGACGAGCACTTCGGCATCGGGGTGGCGGAAATGATCCGCGCCGGCCGTCTCGTCTTCGTGCCAGACGACGGTGGCCCGGCCGAGATCGTCGCCCAGCACGAGCCCCTCTGGTTCGCCTCGCCGGCAGAAGCGACCCAGAAGATCCTGGCGGCGCTCACCGACGAGGACCTCAGCGCCTCCTTACGCGCGCACCTCGCCCAGCGCGCCGAGGTGTTTTCCTGCGATGCGTTCGTCGCCCAATTGCGTGACATCGTGCGAGACTTCCGCGAACGGAGCACCGGTTCGCCGAACCTCGCCTCGGCGGGGCTTGATCTGGGGCCGCATGATCACGACACACGCCGTCCCGCCATACCTGGACGGCGACCCTAACCCGGAATGCACGCCTTGATCGCCCTCGCACGTTGATCGAAGAGGCCGACTCGCGAACGCTGCGATGATTGAGGACACGCGTAACGAGCTCTGGGAAGCGCTCGACCCCTGGTTCTTCGTGAACGGTCTGGTCAGCCATCGCTCTCCACCGCTCCTCGAGGGCGTCGAATTTGACATCGTAAAGCGCCCCGCGTGAGGGCGATGGCCGGGCGCCTGAGCGTCGCGCCGCTTCACACGAAAGGCATCACTTCCTTCGCGAAGCGCTCGAGCTTGCGCTTCGATGCGGCGAAATCCTGCGAGGTGATGAACACCGCGATGTCGGTGATGCCGGCGTCCGCCAGTTCCTTCGCTTTGGCGATGCAGTCGTCGGGCGTACCGGCGATGCAGCACTTCATGGCCACCTCGTCAGGGATCAACTTGCGGTGCTGCGCCGTCAGGTCGAGGTGGCGGTAGAACTGGTAGCCCTCGGTCACGCGCTTCACGACGTCGGCATGCGCGACGCCGATGCAGTCCGGCAGATACGGCTTGCGCGCGATGTTGCGCGCCGCCGTCTGGCGCACCTGGTCGAGCGCGAGGATGCGCTCGTCCTCGATGGCGCCATCGATCGCGGCGATGAAGCGCAGTCGCGACGCATCCTTCCCGGCTTTGGCGGCTCCGCGCCGCGCGGCGTCAATCGTCGCCCGCGCGCCTTCGGCATTGCCGCCCATATGGCCGTCGACGATCACGCCCTCGCACAGCTCGCCCGCCATCTGCGCGGACTTCAGCCCCATGCAGGCGAATTCGATCGGCAGGTGTCCCCATTCCTGCGCGCCCTCGAGGTGCACCTTGTCGACCATCCCCCAGGTGCCTTCGCGACGCTCCGCGATCGCGACCAGCGGATCGACTTCCTTGGCCTCGAGCAGTCCGCGCACGAAAGCCAGTCGCGGCCGGATGTCGGCGATCTTGGACGGCGACATGCCCGCCGTGCGCACCGCGGAATCGCCCGCGCCGAGGCCGAGCACGGCGCGTCCGCGGCTCACCATGTTCACCGACACGATCGCGTTGGCGGTCACTGCCGGGTGGCGCGTGACCAGATTCGTGACGCCGGGTCCGAGTCGTACGCGTTCGGTCTTGAGCGCGCACAGGCCAAGCGCCACCCAGACATCGTTCCAGATCATCTGCGAGTCGCCGATGTACACCGACTCGAAGCCGTTGCGGTCGGCAACCTGGGCGAGCTCGATCACCGGTTCGAGGGTGTTTCCCGAATGAGGCCACATCATGGTGCTGAAGCGCATGGAAACCTCCTGCGTTTGGTTGGCGGGCTGCGCAGAATCCCGACAACGACTCGAGTTCGAATATGACTGGAGCGTCCGTAGTTCTCGGCCGGTGATCATGCCGGTTTGCTGGATCCCTTGCGAGCGGGGCGAGACTGAAGTTCGCGGTGGCACTGTCCAAGAACATCAGCCGCAATCCGAAAAGAACCTTTCACCACGAAGAACACGAAGCCCGCGAAGGTTGCGGCGCCGAGCCGTGACGCGTGGATCATTCTCGGCCCCATAGGTGTGAGCTTCCCGCCCTTCCTCGCCCGGCCGAGCGACCCTTACCATTCGCCCTCCTCGTGGCCTTCGTGGTTTCAAGGGATTTCGGATGAGGGTTCATCGACTGGGGCGAGGGCGCCTTTCCGCGCTCGTCCACCCCTGTCGAGTTCCGAGGACGACATTCGGCGAGCACCGAAATTTTTGCCTTGCAGGCACCCCCACGATTCTCCATGCTTGGCGGTAATTTGTGGGACGGGCCGGGAGTGGAAGAGTCCATCATCCGCAGCCGCTCGCCAGCAGCTCGGCGGAGCGTGCGCGGGCGCTCAGCGCCCCATTTCACCGCGCGATCAGCTCGCCGACGATGACGGCACGGGTCGGCGTTGAGGTGGATCTCCGCGCCCGCATCGATGGCGGCAGCACCGTGCGCGAGCGCGCAGGTCAGTTGTAAACGGGCATGAAGGCTGGTGTGGAGACCAAACGGGTCAGTCGCAGGGCAACTGTTTCGCCGGTGTTTCTGCTCCTCCTCGCTCCTGCGATCGTCTTTGGCGGACCGCAAACGGAGACGAGGGTCACCACCACGACCTACCTGCGCAACGACGACGGTGCGCCGACCGCGATGATCGTCCAGGTCGACGATCAGCCGGCGGTGACCACCTACTTCACCTGGGACAACTTCGAGCCGAACGTCGCTGATCCGACCACCGGCACGGTCTCCGCCGGAAATGGCAATCTCCTCGGCTTCGGGCCGACGCCGGGCGGAGGCTACACCACCCAGCTCTCTTTCGACCAACGCGACCGCATCACCGCGGCGAGCGTGTCCGGCTCGACGAGTGTCGCCTATGCGTACGACGCCGGGAGCAGCCTGGCCGGCGCCGAGCTCGCGTCGGGCGACCAGATGCAGTTCTTCTACAACACGGACGACATCCAGCTCGCGACCAACCTCTACCAGCCGTCGACCGGCACCTGGTCGAGCTCTCTCGACGACACGACGTACCTCAGCAACGGCGTCGAACAGGTGCGCCTGATGCCGCGCAAGGACGTCGCCGGTGAATACGACGACGCGGCGCAGAGCTTCACTCCGATCCAGTACGAGCCATACGGCTCGGCAATGACGCCGGCGGCGCCGACCTCGGCCTACGACATGACGCAGAACCCGTTTCGCTACGCCGGCGAATTCAACGATCCGGTGTGGGACGGCTACTATCTTCGCCACCGCTGGTACCTGGCCGCGGCCGAGACCTTCGTCTCGCGCGACCCTGCGGACCTCGTGAGACGCTACGGTTACGCCGCCGGCAATCCGGTCGTCGATACCGATCCGAGCGGCCTGCGAGCATCCTCCTTCAGCCGCTTCGTCAACCGCACCTTGCTGCGCCCCCTCACCACGGGTGTCGTCGGAGACTTCGCCCCGCTCTTCCTCGGCAGCGAGATCACGGTTCTCGAGATCGCCGCCAATCCGCGCGGATTCTGGCATCAGATCCGCACCAACCAGCAGGGCATCGACCTCTTCCTCGCCGCCTCGGTCGCCTCCGAGCTGGTCTTCGCCGGCGCGGACTGGGTCGAGCGCCCGATCGGCTTCCGCACTAAGGTCGGCGTCGGAACGGCCCTTGGCGTGACGCAGTCGGCCGTCGCGGGAGTCACCCGCCGCGGCTTCAACTTCAAGCGGTTCGGTCTGGGTCTGGAGTACTCGGCCAACGCGGTCCTGAACACGCGCTACTTCGACGAGAAGAACCGCTTCGATGCGCTGATGTCGTCGCGCGAGGTCAGCCACTACGTCGAGGAAGAGTTCAACAAGCCCGAGGTCCGCAACGTCAGCCTCACGGCCTACCCGAATCGACCGAGCGGGCCAATCACGGCGTGGTGGGCACGTGTCCGCGGCACGCCGCAGGACATGTACGACGTCTCCATCACGCGCGACGAGTTCAGCCGGTACTGGCTGCAGATCTCGGGCGACCAAGAGTCGGCTTTCGGCGACTATGACCCGACGCGCCCGGCACGCGAGCAGATCAAGGCCACCGCGGCGTCCTCGGGGTTCAATCTCGACAAGAGCCGCTACATACCCGCCGACAGCGTGCGCGAGCTCGATGACGCCGCCATCGAGCGGCGCGCACCGTTCGTCGAAGCGCGCCGGCCGCCGGTGCTGCGCTATTTCGGCCGAGCCACCCTGTTCACCCTCACTCGCATCCGCGGCTGGATCAGCCTCCTCCATTACAATTGACGGGGTGCCGGAGCTCACCATGACGAGACAAGTCACACGACGATGGGGCCTGCAGTGCAGGGCGACGCCCATCGGCCTCGTCGGCGGCATCGTGCTCACCTGCCTGGCCGTCGCCGCGGCCCCGGCGCCGGCCGACGCCGGCAAGCCGATGCAACCGGCGCTGCAGCCGCCCGCCGCGCGCGCCGACCACGACGCGAAGGCGTCGGCCAAGCCGCGTCCGCGCCAGGCAGTCGGGGACGGCGGCCCCAGCGGCTCGAACGCCGGGAACTACGGGCACGAGGCCAATCTGTCGGTGAATCAGCGCACCTTCGAGCTCACCCTCGACGTCGAGTTGGTCGATCTCCCCGGCATCTCGGACGACGCGGGCCTCAGTCTCGGACTCAGCTACAGCTCGGCCGATGCGACCTCGGACATCGACGCCGACACCCAGCGCTTCGGCCTACCCTACGGCTGGAAGTACAACCTCTCGTACATCGAGAACCGCGGTAACTACATCAACGTCGTCATCGACGGCAGCCAGGCCTACGTCGAGAGCTTCGACTTCAACACCAGCTTCACTCCGGTCAACTCCACGACGCAGACCGAAACCGTCTCGGCGACTACTGGGCTGCTCCTCTACAATCGCGCCGACGCCAACTTCCAGACCGACCCGGGCAGCGTCACCGTCAACGGCATCACCTCGCAGTACGTCCTGCACAACCTCGACGGCACCTCGCGCTACTTCTCCGGCAACGGACTGCTGCTCCAGCAGGTCGGCCGCTTCGGCGACTCGCTCCAGTATCAGTACAACTCCGATACGACTCCGGCGAACGCTCAGCTGACGGCGATCGTCGACTCGTGGGGTCACACCATCACCGTCAGCTACTGCACCGACGGCGACGGCTGTCAGGTCGGGCAGGTGACGTTCACCATGCCCGACGGGCGCACCGCCTCGTTCGTCGCGCCGGACGCGTACACCATCACGCAGATCACCGATCCGCTCGGCCTGGTCACCGCGCTGCAATGGACGACGTCGCCGTGCGAGCACGGCGCGGCGCTCGTCCAGAGCATGACCTCGGCCTCGGGGGCGATGTCCGCGGTGCAGTGGCAGTGCATCAACGTGTGCACGGAGCCGTCGAGCGGTTCCTGCCTCACCGACGGCAACGCCACCACCTGGCCGGCCGTGGCCCAGTTTGTCACCTGCCCCAGCAACCCGAGCGGCACGACGTGCCCTTCGGGCAGCGCCACCGACTATCTCACGTCGCTGTACGCCGTCGGCGGCAGCGCGACGAACACGACCAACAACTACACCGGCTTCCCGCTCTACACGCCGTACGCCAACAACGTGGTCGCGCCGGGCACGGACGGATTGATGGGGTCGAACGACGACGACTTCGTCTATTCGACGACGGTCAGCCGGCAACGCACCGACGGGACGACCGCCTACCAGGTCGAGAGCGATTACAACTCGCTGCACCTGCTCACCGACGCGACCATCTCGGTCGGCACCAGCGGCGGCGGGCTGGCGGTGAGCAAGCAGACCTCGTACTGCTATCAGGTCACGTTCCAGACTCCCGATTCCGCCTGCGACATGAGCGATTGGGACTTCACTCAGCTGCCGGCGCACTATCAGTCGGCGATCATCGTGGGCAGTTGCGCCTACCCCGTCGGCGACGAGCCGCAGTCGGGAAGCGCGCGCGTGTCGACCGTGGTGCAGAGCTACGACAGCTTCGGCCAGCAGATCCACAGCCAGCAGTACTTCGGCACCAGCGACTCGGCGATCGTGAGCAACTGCGACCGCACCACGCGGCTCGATCCGAGCCCGCTGACGCTCGTCCTCGACGAGTACAAGGAGTTCGACACCCCGATCACCGTCGACCCGGACACCAACTTCCTGCCGCTGGGCTCGGGCTCGGGACACTACGGCGTGATGGTCGGCCACCAGACGTTCAGCTATGCCGAGCCGCAGAACGGCGCCAATCAGCACGGCGCCGTGGGTGCCACGACGTCGCCGCTGCTGGTGTATCTCACCTGCTCGACGCTGACGAGCGACGGGCGAGCGATCAGCCAAGCGTCCATGGGCCTGCTGCCGACGTCGACCTCGGCGCCCAGCTCCGCCGGTCTCGTCCCCGCCTGCTCGTCGCCGAGCTGGGATACGACCGTCGCCCCGCCCAAGCAGACGACCTTCTCCTACGACAGCCACGGCCGCGTGCTGAGCCGCCTGACGCAGTGGAACAGCGATTCGCCTCCGGGCGGCGTGACCAGCACCAGCGATACGCTGAGCTACACCCTCACGGCGACGGAGAGCGGCGAGGATGCGTGCGACGGCACCACCGTGCTGGAGACCGTCCTCACCGATGCGCAGGGCAACACCACGCAGTCGCGCGAGTGCACCCTGAACGGCTTCTCCTTGTCGAAGACGGACGCCAACGGCCACACCACGATCTTCGCGCACGAGCTCGACGGCCTGACCACGCGCGTGACGTTTCCGAACGGCACCTACGTGACCTACGACTACTATTACCAGTGCCCGCTCGCACAGGACGGAGAGACGGCGACGTGCCCGTCGAGCGGCGTGCTCAGCGATTGCCCCTACGACGACGACGCGCAACCGCGCAGTTGCTCGGTGCAGACCCTGCACGCGGGTACCGACCCGAGCAGCGGCAACGCCAACAGCAGCTATGCCGACGGCGTCCTGCAAGTGATCATTCGCGACGGTCTCGGCCGCACGCTCGAGATGCAGGACAACCTCGGCGGCGCGGCGGGCTCAGGCTACACCTCGGTGCAGACGCGCTCGACGCGCACCTACGACGACCGCGGATTGGAGATCAGCAACAGCCAGCAGATCGGCGCGACGGCGCCGCTGATCTACACCTCGACCGTCTCCTACGACGAGAAGCTGCGGCCCGACCTGATCTGTCAGCCACGCGGCATGAGCCTGCAGTTCGTGCGCGACGACGTCGGCCAGCAGGTGCTCAAGCTCGTCAACGGCACGCAACGCGAACAGCTCACCTACAACGATGGCCAGATGGGCACGGCGACCGTCGATTGTCCGCTCGTGTCCGGCACCACGACCAGCGGCGACGGCAGTTGTCCGACCCTCGCCACCTCGACCACCAGCACCGCCTGCAGCGGCAACGGCTACTATTCGTACACCCTCCATGACGGCAACGGGCTCGAGCATTCCCTCGTGGCGACCGGCAGCGGCACCGAGGCGGGCGCTTCGATCGCCAGCGTCAGCGGCGTGCCCACCTACTCCGCCGACACGCACACCTATGCCTATGACATGGCGACGACGAACACCGACGGCAGCACCACGCCGCTCAGCGCCAGCGCCACCTGGACGCGCGACCTGCAAGGGCTGCCGCTCGACATGGGGCTCAGCGTCACCGACTCGGACGGCAACACCACCAGCTTCGATTCCGACACCTACACCTACAACGACATCGCCGAGACGCTCAGCGAGACCAACAAGCTCAGCCAGAGCGGCGGTGTCACGCTGGCGGAGCAGTACGCCTACACGCCCGTCCGTCTCGTGAGCCAACGCACGAACTACGACGGCCGGGTGCACCAGTATTTCTACGACGCCATGGATCGGATGGTGCGCTACTGCTACCCGAGCCTGAGCAGTGGCGTCGAGGGCGAGAACTTCACCTACGACGCGATCACCGGCAGCGTCCTGAGCGTCGCGCACTTCACCAACCCGGGCAGTTGCTCGGCCTCGACCGACGGCGACACCGTCACCGACTCGATCACCTACACCTACACCCGGTTCGGCGCGGTCACCTCGAAGACCTACGCCAACGGCGGTGCCCTGAGCTGGGCCTACGATTCGTACCAACGGCCCGTGTGCTTCGGCGACGCGCAGGCCCATGCCAACGGCAGCTCGTGCCCGACGTCGCCGGCCGACGACTTCTCCCCGACGCCCGACCAACTGCTCACCCAAATGATCTACTGGCCCGATAGCGACACGTATCGACGCGGATTTCTCCAGAGCACCTGCCGCGGTGTCGCCGATGGCTCGGGCGACTACGTCACGAAGTGCATCGACAACGACTACTACACCGCGGTCGACACCGGCGGATCGTGCGATCCGACTCTCACCAGCCTGGCCGGCGGTTACGCCGGCGCCTCGAAGACCGCTGCACTCTGCACCGGCGGCAGTTGTCTCACCGGCAGCGGCACGCCCGTCTACACGACGACCTATCTCTACGACGCGTTCGGCCGGAAGTGCGAGGTCACCAGCCTCAACGCCAGCCAGGCGCGCATTCTCCAATCCAGCTTCACCTACGATCAGTACGATAATCTGACGCAGGAGACGTCGGCGTCCGACCTCGATTCCTCCACCGACAGCAACTACCAGACCGCGTACACCTATGACGGCCTGATGCGGCTGTCGACGATGACGCGCTCCGATCTCTCCGGCAATCAGCTCGAGTCGATCGCGTACTCCTACGACGCCGCCTCCAACATCGTTCAGAAGGTGCACAGCGTCGAGGTCACGTTCACGCCGGAACCGACGGCGACTCCGACCGAGTTCGTCCCCGGGCCCAACGCCACGTCGACGCCAACGCCCAGCGCTATCGCCACTCCGACCACGGCCGCCGCCAAAGGAGACGGCTGCGCCATCGACGGCGGCGACCCTTCGGGCGGCGCGCCGTGGTGGTTGGCGCTGGCGCTGACGGCGGTCCTCGCCCATCGCCGCGCCGCGAAGCGCCGGCGCGTCACCGCAACCGACGGCGGATCAGCGCGCCCGATCAGGAGTCGTCCGTGAACCAAGCCACCGGAGCGCGCGCCATGCGGCCCAACCACTCGATCGTCGCCCCCTTCGCTCTCATCGCCGTGCTCGCCCTGGTGAGCGGTTGCGGCTCGGATTCCACTCCGGCGCCGGCGAGCACGGCGACGGCCGCGCCGGATTCGACCAACACGCCCACAGCGCCGACGCAGACGCGGACCCCGACCGAGTTCGTGCCCGGGCCGGACCAGACCAACACGCCGACGCCGACGTCCGCGCCGGCCGGGTCGGTGTGCTGCGACTGCGGCGGCGGCCTCTGCGTCGACGATACCGGCAGCGGCTGCGGCGTCTGCACCTCGGTCTCGGGAGCGTCGTGCGGCAGCGGCGGCTGCGCCACCTTCACGCCGACTCCCACGGCCACTCCCGGCCCCGTCTGTTGTGACTGCGGCGGCGGCCTGTGCCTGCAGGACACCGGCTCGGGCTGCGGTGTCTGCACCGCGTTCGCGGACAGCGTCTGCCTCTCTGGATCGTGCGTGGCGCTGACGGCGACACCGACCATCACTCCCACGTCGCCGCCGACGGCGACCTGGACCGCGTCGCCGACCTTCACCGCGACGTTCACGCCCAGTCTCACCAGCACCTCGACGCCGCTGCCGACGGCCACGCACACGCCGACGATCACGGAGACGCCGACTCACACGCGCACGCCGACGGTCACCGACACGCCGACGGCCACGCACACCGTGACCCATACGTTCACGGTGACGTCGACGCACACCGTCACTCCGACGCACACGATCACCCCGACGTTCACCGCCACCGCCACCTACACGCGCACGCCGACGCCGACGGTCACGCAGACACCGACACCGACCACCGAGTGCATCGCCGGAGAGTCGGACATCTGCACCTTGACGCACTCGACCCTCTTCGCGATCGCGCACTCCTACAACGACCCGACGAACACGGTACTCTATCGCGTCACCATCCCGGCCTGGGACACGGGGACGGACTGGGGCGACGGCAACAACGGCTTCTTCTACCAGATCACTCTCGCCAACAACGGAACGACGGTGGCGACGCGCAACTACGTGCCCTTCAACGGCCTCGGCGTCACCAGCACCGACTCCGGACGCGGCCAGCCGGAGCTCCTCGGCTTCTCCTTCATCTACCCGGCCGATCTGAGCCTCACTCCGGACACCGCATCGATCACGGTGACCGCCTGCTCGAACTTCGCGTCGACGTCGGACGGCACGCCGACGGCCACGCCCGGTTCGTCGCTCACCTGCGCCAAGAGCTACTGGAGCGACACCTACTCTCCGCTCATCACCCCCAGCACCTCCGGCCCGCCGTTCTCCGGCAACGTTTCGCTCACCGTGGTCGGCAAGATCTCGAACACCGACACCGTCTCGCTCCCCAACACCGGCGTCTACGCCGCCTCGGTGGAAGTGAAGGTGACGAACACGTCGCTCAGCGACGACGAGCTCCAGTGGCTCTACGACCACCTGGTCTTCTACAACACCAATGGCGACGTCTTCACCAACGACCTCTACGATTCGGATCTCCCCGACAGCTTCGGCTTCCTGCCGGTGGAGACCGCAGGCTATGCGGAGCCCGCGACGACGCCGGCGATGTACTTCACCAAGTACGGCGACCAGGCCGGCGTCGCCAGCGCCTCGTCGCCGAACCAGCAGTACTTCGTCTATAGCCGCGAGTCCGGCCCGACGACCTTTTCGGCGGTGCCGGGGTACATCTACGACGTGCCGCCGACGCCGCCGCAGACGGGGACGTCGTGCACGATCCTCGAGCCGCAGGGCGGCGGCCAGCGCTGCGGCATGCCGACACCGGGCAGCGGCCTGAGCACCAGCGGCGCTCTCGCAGTGACCACGACCAGCAAGCTCTCGGGCAACGTCTCGCTCTCGGCCGACGACGGCTACACCGCCGGCGAGAAGGAGATCCGCAGCTTCACCTTCACGACGACGAACACCGAAGACACCTGCGTCTCGGCCCTCAACCCGCTCGCCGTCAACACCAGCCTCGCCTACAATCCGCCGAACTACGTGCTCGACGACGACCTCGTCGGTTGGGGTGGGTCGTTCCCCACGGCGCTCTACTACGTCACCGACACCGGCTTCGGGAACTGCAGCGCCAGCGAGACCCCCTTCTGCGACCGCACGTCCGACTACGTCGGCTACGTCCCGCACTACGGGACCGGCGGCACGCTGAACGGCGGCAGCACGAGCGCAACGACGATCGCGGCGTTCACCCTGGCCGACGAGTACCAGGTGGAGTCGGCGCAGACCGACAACCGTCTCGTCTGGTTCGACAACTGCGGCTACGGCTACGTGTACAACGACACCGACGTCAGCGGCCGCATCCAGACTCTGCCGGAGCCGCCGAACAGCGGCAAGACCTACATCTACACGATCGAGAACGACCTCGGCTTCGCGGTCGTGTTCGCCAAGGAGTGCTGCGCCAGCTTCCATCAGTACAACGACACCTTCGGCACCCTCGAGCCGCCGCAACAGATCGACGACTCCTACGGCATCTTCGTCGCCGCCGATCAAAGCCTGACCTACGAGACGTTGTTCAGCGACGAGGCAATGGTCGTCTACGACGCCGCCACCGGCGTGCAGCTCTTCAAGCTGCGCCTCCATCCCACGGAGAGCGCGGTGTACGGCTGCAACCAGAGCGGCTGGGACGTCGGGGTCACCGGTTCGGGCGTGGACTACACGGTCACCCTGGGAAGCGGCTCGCTCACCTGCAGCGAGGTCGGATCGTGTCCCTTCGGGATGACCGCGAGCACGAGCGACGACGAGGTGAGCTGCACCGCGACGACGTCGTCCTTCGTCCTCGGCCTGCCGGACTGGAAGGACGAGGTCAGCGCGGCCGACGATCTGGTGCAGTTCCGCGCCTGGGGCGCCGGCGGCTACGAGGGCGGCGAGTGCGACGACAGCACCGGCGGCGGCGCGGGCGGTGCGGGCGGCTTCGCCCTCACCGTCCTCGACGTCGACGACGTCCCCGACGCTCTCTACGCCTACATCGGCACCGCGGCGACCGGTTACATGGAGGGCGGAGCGTCGAGCGTCCTGGCGACGACGCCGCTCAGCGCGATCACGAATCCGGTCATCATCACGGATCCCTCTCCGTATGCCCTGCTCATCGCCGGCGGCGGCGGCGGCGGCGGACACACCCACTGCGTCAACGGCGAAGGCTTCGACGGAGGCGACGGAGGAGACGGCGGCATCGCCATCGCCGACGCGACCGACGACGGGAAAGCGGTGAGCGTCTCCGGCGACGACGGACAGGAGAGCCAGGACGGTCAGGCGTCCAACGTCGCCGGCGGCAAGGGCGGCAACCCGTCGCCCTACGAGGGCGGCGCCGGCACCGGCGGTTCCACCGGCACCGAGGGGGTCGGCGGTTGGGGCACCGTAGACGATGCCAAGTGGAACGACAGCGGCTCGCTCATCCCGGCGGTGGAAGGGTGCGCGACTCCGCCGCCGACACCGACGCCACAGACGCCCGGGCAGTGGTGCGCCGGCAACGGTGGCGCCACGCACGACAACGGCGGCGGCGGTGGCGGCGGCTTCGGCGGCGGCGGCGGCGGAACCCAGAACGGCAACGACGCCGGCAGCGGCGGCGGCGGCGGCGGCAGCTGGGCGGCGGCGAACACCGCGTTCGACGCCTCGGCCCCGATCGACGATGTCCCGAGCTCGCCCAACGGCACCGGCGGCGCGGTGCAGCTCGTCTATCACACCTCCACGCCCGAGGTTGCGACCTGCGTCCTGTCGACGGAGACCTCCAGCGTCGCGTGCGCGCTCTCGACCAGCTTCACCGCCGTCGATCTCGACGATGTGAAGGCGCTGGCGATCGCGGCCGTCGCCGCGGGCTATACCACTCCGCCCTCGATCACCGACGATTCCCTCATGTGGATCCGAGCCTGGGGAGGCGCCGGCGGAGCCGGCCACGACGCGAGCGGCGGCTCGCAAGGCCTGGCGCAGACCTTGACGACGCTCTCCGACTACGAGTCCGCGCACGGGTCGAGCGCGCTGTTCTACTACGTCGGCGAGGTCGGCGACGACAATCACTCCGCCGGCAAGGGCGGCGCCTCGACCATCGTCAGCACCGCCGATCTCTCGCAGAGCGCGGCATGCCTCCCGCCCACGAGCAGCGATTGCACCCAGAACATCGTGCTCGTCGCCGGCGGCGGCGGCGGTGGTGGCGTCGGCAGCGGCGAGAACGGCGGCGGCGGCGGATCGGCCATTGCCGAGAAGGACGCGAGCGCATCCGTCGGCGGCTCCTCCACCGATGCCGGCGGCGGCTCCGAAGGCAAGGGCGGTTCGGAGGGCTCTGCGGGCGACGGCGGCAGCGGCGGGTCAGACGGTATCGGCGGCCTGGGAGGCCCGGTACACGTCGGCAGCGGCGCATCGTCGCGGAATGGCTGGGTCAACGGCACGCCGTCCACGGTCGGCTCCGATGGTGAGGGCGGCGAGGGCGCACACGACAGCTCCAGCGGCAATATCGGGGGCGGCGGTGGCGGCGGTTGGGGCGGCGGCGGCGGTGGCGGCGCCGGCGGCAGCGTCGGCCACGGCGGTGGCGGCGGCGGCAGCTACGCCGCTGCCGGAACACAGACCGGCAGCGTGCCATCGGGCAGCAACAGCTCGTCGAACGGCAAGGTCGAGATCGGTTTCCTCTTCACCGAGTGAGCGAACGGAGGGCGCATGATCTCGATTCGAACGATCGCAGGAACGGCGTCGGCGATGCGGCACATCCGCACGATCAGCCTGACGCTGGCGCTCGTCGTCGCTCTCGGCGACTCGAGTCGAGCGGCCACCCAGGTCACGACCACGACCTACCAGTACAATAGCGACCGGGCCCTCACCGCGGTGACGACGCAGGTGGACGGGGGCGCGGCGTCGACCGTGTACCTCGTCTACGACAACTTCGTTCCGAGCGCCTCCGATCCGACCAGCGGCACGGTGCTCGCCGGCAACGGCAACCTCACCGGCATCGGTCCGGCGACGAGTGGCGCCTACACGACCTCGTTCCAGTACGATCAGCGCAATCGCCTCACCGCCGCGGCGACGGCGTCACAGTCCGTGTCGTACACCTACGACGCCTCGAGCCGCTTGGCATCGTCGACGCTGGGCAGCGACAGCCTCGACTTCTACTTCGACAACGCGGCCAACGGGCCGATGGCGAACCTCAACCAGAAGTCCACTGGAGTCTGGTCGAGCTACCTCGGCAACGTGACCTATCTCAGCGACGGCACCGAACAGATGCTCTGCAGCCCGCGCAAGGACATAGCCGGCGTGTTCGATGCGAGCGCGCAGAGCTTCGCGCCGGTGCGCTACGATCCGTACGGAGCGACTGCGAACGGCTCGCCAGCGGCGCAGTCGACCTACGACTTGAAGAGCAATCCGCTTCTCTACACCGGCCAGTATCAAGATCCGACGTGGCTGGGGTACTACCTGCGCCATCGCTGGTACCTGCCCGCGTATCAGACGTTCCTCAGTCGCGACCCGGTCGACAAGATGCATCGCTACGGCTACGCGACCGGCGATCCGATCGGGCGAATCGACCCGAGTGGGCTCTACAGTGTCGAGAACAGCGCTCGCCGGTTCCTGCGCGACCTCCACGCCGGTGGCAACGGCGCGCGCGGCACGGCGGCGCGCTTCTTCCTCGGCGGCATCATCGGCATCACCCAGATCATCGCCCACCCGGCGGCGTACTGGCACGAGATCGTGCGCGACTCGCACGGGCTCACGGCCTTCCTCGCCATCGGCGTCTTCGCCGAGATCGGCACCGGCGGCTGGGGGCCGTTCTACGACCTGGCCGGCAGCTACACCACGCGCTTCCTCACCCGTCACGCGATCGATCTCGGCGTCGGCGGCTCTGCCGCCGCCTTCTCCTCTTACCAGCACGGGCGCTTCGACTGGCGCTCGTTCGCGCAGGGCATCGAGTATACCGCCGGCGGCATCTTCTGGGCGCGTGACCTCGGCGGTTTCGGCTACAAACCGTTCGACATGAGCGCGAAGAACGTCGACGACATGATCGCGGATCACGTCGGCTCCGGCAGCAACGACGTCCTCGTGTTCCGCCAGCGCTCCGCGGGCTTCACCGCGAAAACCACGCCGCTCGCGGAACGCTTCGGCATCGGCAACTACCACGAAGGGGTCTTTGCGGTCGGACGCGAGGGAAGCTGGTTCGGCAACATCAACGTGGACGACTCGGGGCAGTACATCTGGAAGACCGCTTGGGGGGACACGCCGTGGCCCGCGAGGGCCGAAGCCGAGTATCAGTTCGTCGGAACGTATCGCGCGGACGCGGTAAAGACCGCCTTCCTCGATCGCGCCGGCGCCGAAGCCCACAACCAGTACGAGCTCGAGCAGAGGGCAAACGGGAAGGTCGAGATCCCCGAGCCGAACTACAGCAAGTACTTCAACAACTGCCAGCAGAACGCGGCACGCCTGCGACAGCAGATCATGGCTCTCCATGCCAAGCCGCTGCCCGAGATCGAGGATTTCGAGCCGATCGATGACGGGCAGTGAGACGACGACGCCATTCCGCGGGGCGGCGCTGTCGACGCCATGCTCCGGCCATGCCATCCCCGCCATCCACGGCGTTCTCCTGCTCAGTACGACAGCGTCGCGCTGGTCGCGGACGCCTCGACTCCGTACGGGCACTGCGGCGTGACGTCGTTCACGAAGGTCGACCAGTCGGGCTCGAGGACGTTCCCGTCCTCGTCCTCGAGGGTGACCTCCGCGAAGGTGATCGCCGGACTGTCGGGATACTGGCTGCAGTCGCTGACGGCGTAGGCCTCGAGCACGCCGCCGTAGATCGACGTGAACGACGAGGTCACGTCGGCGGCGGTGAGCGTCGTCGAGGTTCCCTGACTGATGTCGGCGGTCTCGATGTCCCAGTCGCAGCCGGAATCCGAGCACGACGCCGCCATCGTGCCGAGGATCGTGTCGCCGGGGCTGACGTCGATCGGTGACGAGTAGAACGTCCACCCCGAAGGGCAGCAGAACCAGCTCGCCGCGGTCCAGAAGTCGCCACCGCCGGACGCGCTCGAGCCGTACTGCAGAACCGGTTGCAGGATCGTCGAGCCGTCGCCGGGCTCGGCGCCGGGGAAGAAGAAGACGGTGCCGCCGGTCGACACGGGCAGCGGCGGCACCGAGAACACGGCGCTGAGAAACCCGAGGCCGCTCGCCGAGCTCCAGTACGATGCCTCGATCCAGCCGCTGGTAGTGGGATCGATGGGGCGCCGCACGATCGGCGTGAAGGTACGTGCGTTGAGGCGAGGGTACGCGCAGGACTCGAGCCGCTCCCGCTCGCCGTTGGCCCGCAACACGATTCCTCCGGCGCTGATCCGCTCGCCGGCGGCGAGCGCCCCGACACACGAGTGGTGCATCAACCCGTGCGGCGTGGCGACGTAGCCCTCCGGCGCCGACGAGGAGCCGCCGGAGCCGTCGCCGGCACAGCCGGCCATCGCGGCGACGACCGCCCACAGGGCAATCGGACCCAGGATCGCGCGAGCGATCCGTCTCGATCTGTGCTTCCCGATCATTCCTTCCGGACCCATGCTCTTTGTCTCCGCCGATGCGGCCTTTTGCAACCCTTCACGGCTGGATCCCTTGCCAGCGGGGCGAGACTGAAGTTCGCGGTGGCACTGTCCAAGAACATGAGCCCCAATCCGAAAGGAACCTTTCACCACGAAGAACACGAAGCCCGCGAAGGTTGCGGCGCCGAGCCGTGACGCGTGGATCATTCTCGGCCCCATAGGTGTGAGCTTCCCGCCCTTCCTCGCCCGGCCGAGCGACCCTTACCACTCGCCCTCTTCGTGGCCTTCGTGGTTTCAAGGGACTTCGGATGAGGGTCAGCTGACTGCTGACCGAGGGTCTTTTCCTGTAGTCTCCGGCGGCCGAGATCGGACCGCGGGCAGCAAGGTGGCACGCCGGCCCACCGGGTGTGGGCAACGCCGATGGGTTGTGCTCGAATGGTCGGGCGCCCGGCAGGGCAACCGGAAACAGGATGCAGCCAGTCGAGGGATAGAGCATGGGATTTCGCGTCGGTGTGGATGTCGGCGGTACGTTCACGGATTTCCTCGTCGTCGATGAGCGCGGCAATGCCGATATCTTCAAGACTTCCACCACCCCGGGCGATCCGACACGGGGGTTGTTTCGCGGTCTCGAGAAGGCCGCCACCGCGCGGCGGCTGACGCTGGCGCAGTTTCTCGACCGCGTCGATACCGTCGTGCACGGCACCACGATCACCACCAACGCCACGCTCACCGGTGACGGCGCCATCACCGGGTTCGTGACGACGAAGGGATTCCGCGATGTGCTCAACATGCGCCGCGGCCTCAAGGAACGGCAGTACGACAAGTACGCGCCATCGGCATCGTTGGTGCCGCGCCATCTCATCCGCGTCGTCGACGAGCGCGTCTCGGTCACCGGCGCGGTCCTGACGCCGCTCGACGAGCATGACGTGCGGGAAGCCGCGCGCTATTTCCGCGACCATGGGGTCGAGGCGGTCGCGGTGTCGTTCCTCTGGTCGTTTCTCTACCCGCGGCACGAACAGCGCGTGCGCGAGATCCTCGAGGAGGAACTGCCGGGCGTGTACGTCTCGCTGTCCACCGAGATCCTGCCGCAGATCCGCGTCTACGAGCGCCACAGCACCACCGCGCTGAACGCCTATGTCGGCCCGGTGCTGACGCGTTACCTGACGCGGCTGCAGGCGGAGCTGCAGCAGCGCCGCTTCCGCGGCAAGCTGCTGATCATGCAGTCCAACGGTGGCGTCATGTCTCCGCAAGTGGCGCAGCGCTTCGCCTCCAACACCCTGCTGTCCGGGCCGGCGGGCGCGCCGATGGCGGGCGTCTTTTACGGTGGGACGCACGGCTTCCGCAACGTCATCACGGTCGACATGGGCGGCACCTCGTTCGATGTCGCCCTGGTCAAGGATGCGCAGCCCGGCCTCACGACCGAGGGCACCATCGGCGGCCACCGCATCGCCTCGCTGATCCTCGATATTCACACCATCGGCGCCGGCGGCGGCTCGATCGCCTGGCTCGACGGCGGCGGCATGCTGGCCGTCGGACCGAAGAGCGCCGGTGCCGAGCCCGGACCCGCCTGCTACGGGCGCGGTGGCACGACGCCCACGGTGACCGATGCGCAGTACCTGCTCGGCTACCTCGATCCGGCGCTGTTCGAGGCCGGGGAGATCAATTTCGATCGCGAGGCGTCGCGCCAAGCGGTGCAGCAACACGTCGCGGACCCGCTCGGGATGAGCGTGGTCGAAGCCGCCTCCGGCATCTACGACATCGTCAACAGCAACATGGCCGCCGCCCTCGGCGTGGTGTCGGTGCAGCGCGGCTACGATCCGCGCGAATTCGCGCTCGTGGTGGCCGGTGGCGCCGGGCCGATCCATGCCGCGCCGATTGCGCGCGAACTGCAGATTCCGCTGATCCTGATCCCGCGCGCGTCGTCGGTGTTCTGTGCGGCGGGGATGCTGATCTCCGATCTCAAGCACGATTTCGTCCGCACCTACGCGCGCGACTTCGCGCAGGTGCGCGCCGCGGAAGTGCGCGAGCTGTACGGCGAGATGGACACCGCCGCGCGGCGTGTGTTGAAGGCCGAGCACGTTCCGGCGCGCCGCATCGAGATCGATTACACCGCCGATGTGCGCTACGTCGGTCAATTCAACGAGGTCGAGGTCGCGGTGCCCGGCAAGGGCCGCATCGACGCCAAGGCGTTGGCGCGCATCGCGGAGGATTTTCATGCCCGCCATGACAGCCTCTACGGCTACTCGATGCGCGGCGCGCCGCTCGAGCTCATCAATCTGCGCATCACCGCGCGCGGGCGCACCGACAAGCCGAAACAGGAAAAGATGAAGCGCCGCGGCCGGAGTGCCGCGCAGGCTCGCATTGGCAAGCGCAAGGCGTATTTCGCCGGCCGTTTCCGCACCGTACCGGTGTACGACGGACTGGCGCTCGCCGCCGGCAACCAGGTCTCGGGCCCGGCGATCGTGGTGCAGCCGACCACGACCATCATCGTGCCGCCGGATTTCGATTTCCAGTGTGACGACTTTGGCAACTACCTCATGTATGCCAAGGGCCAGAATGTGGCCCGGCTCTGCAAGGCATTGCGTCAGGAGGGGGGAAAATGAAGAAGTCTGCGGCCCGCAGCACATCCGCACCGCCGGCAGCGCGCGCCGCCCGCAAGCCGCGGGCGACGCCCAAAGCCTCGAAGACGTCGCGCGCGCGAACCGCGGTGGCGATCGATCCGATCCGCGTCTCGGTGATCGACAACCGCCTCGACGCGATCTCGAAGGAGATCGGTCTGACGATGCTGCGGACGTCGCGCTCACCGATCTTTTCCGAGGCGCGCGATTTCGTCACCGGGATCTTCGACGGGCAGATGCGACTGGTGGCGCAGACGGCGTACATCCCGGTGCTGATGGGCACGCTGCCGTACGCGATCCGCGGCATCGTCGACACCTTCGGCGACGATATCGAAGACGGCGACGTGTTCATCCTCAACGATCCCTACCGCGGCAACAACCATCCGCCGGACATCACGATCGCCAAGCCGGTGTTCTATCGCGGCAGGCTGGAATTCTGGTCCATCTGCAAGGGCCACCACGCCGACGTCGGGGGCGGAGGCGTGGCCGGCTACAACCCAGGGGCGCGCAGTGTCTACGACGAGTGCACGCGCATTCCGCCGGCGAAGTTCTACATCGCGGGCAGGCTGAACCGCAGCCTGCTCGACATGTTCCTCAGTAATCTCCGCCTCGGCTTCATCGTCGAGGGCGATTTGCACTGCCAGGTCGGCGCGGTGACGATCGGCGCCCGCAACCTCACCGCGTTGCTCGACAAGTACGGCCCCGACGTGCTGCACGCCGCGATCGAGCGCATCTTCGACGCCTCGGAACAGCAGCTGCGCGCGGCGATCGCGAAAGTGCCTCCAGGCGTGTACCGCGCCGAGCGGCTGATTGATCATGATGGCATCGACAAGAGTCAGATGAAGCATGTGCGCGTCGCCGTCGAGGTGCGCGGGTCGTCCATTCGCTTCGATTTCACCGGCAGCGATTCGCAGGCCGCGGGCTACATCAACAGCACGCTGCCGAACACCGTGTCATCGGCCTATCTCTCGCTGTTTCTCTCGATCGGCTCGGGCCTGCGTTTCAACGAGGGCGCGATGCGCGCCTTGAGCGTCATCGCGCCGCCCGGCACCGTGGTGCATGCCTTGGAGCCGGCGCCGGTGGCCGGCTGCACGATTTCGGCGGCGCAATGCATCATCGAGGCGGTGTGGCTCGCACTCGCGCAGGCGGTGCCCGAGCAGGTCGACGCGGGCTGGGCGCGCTGGTGCGCGCCGGCGACGATGGGGCTCAATCCGCGCACCGGGCGTCCGTTCGGCGATATCCATTTCATGTGCAAGGGCGGTGGCGGGGCCTCGTTCGGTCTCGACGGCTGGGACCACCTGGGCACGGTGGTCTGCGCCGGCGGCTTGCGCGCGCCGGATCCGGAACTGCACGAACTCGTCAATCCGTACACCGTATTGCAGTACGAGTACTGGCCCGACAGCGCCGGCGCGGGCCAATGGCGCGGCGGCCTGGGCACGATCTATCGCTGGCGCGTCGAGACCGACAAGATCGCGGCGGCGAATTTCGGCGGCGGCAATCGCGCCGAAACGGCGCCGTACGGGTTGCAGGGCGGCAGGTCCGCGCCGCCGCACGAGCTGTTTCTGCGCCAGGGCGACGAAGTCGTCACGGTCGACGCCGAGAGCTTCTACGATCTCGACACCGGTGACGTGTTCGAGATCTACCAGAGCGGCGGCGGCGGCTACGGCGATCCGCTGGCGCGGCCGGTCGAGAAAGTCCGCGAGGACGTGATCAACGGGGTGGTATCGGTAGACGGCGCGCGCGGCGACTACGGCGTCGTGATCGATCCGGAGACGCTGCAGGTCGATCGCCTCGCGACGCAGCGCGTGCGCGCGCAGCCATGAGCGCGGGCGCCGGCGGCGACCGCGCCGCGCGCCTGGTCTACGGCAACGCCGCAAGGAAAGGGGGAGCCGGGATGAGCGAAGACATCCGCGACGCCGAACGGCAGGTATTCGAGACCGGCTCCGGCATACCGATCGAGGAACTCTACGATGCCGGTGCCCTCGGCGGGTTCGATCCGGCGCGCGACCTCGGCGTGCCCGGCGAGTTTCCGTTCACGCGCGGGCCCTACGCGGGCATGTACCGCACGCGCATCTGGACGCGCCGTTTCCAGGTCGGTTTCGGATCCCCGCAGGAATCCAACCAGCGTATCCGTTTTCTGCACCAGCACGGCGCCAACGGCTTCGTGATCACCATTGATCTGCCGACCTCCTACGGCTTCGATTCCGACGATGCCATCGCGGAGGGCGAGGTGGGCGTCACCGGTGTCGCGATCAGCACGCTGGAGGACATGCACGCGCTGTACGACGGTTTCGGGCCCGACAAGGTGTCCTATGCGCTGTCGATCCGCCCGCCGGTGTCAAGCGTGACGCTCGCCATGCTCGCCTGTGTCGCGGAAGACAAGGGCGTGCCGCTCGCCGCGGTGATCGGCACGCAGCAGAACGACCCCTTCTTCCAGATGAGCGGCGGGCCGCTGCAGACGATCACGCAGTTCTTTCCGCTCGACGGCACCATTCGCCTGTGCCTCGACAATATCGAGTTCATCTCGCAGCGCATGCCGCGCCTGAACTGGATGGTGACCAACGGCTACAACCTGCGCGAGACCGGCGTCAACGCCGTGGAAGACGGGGCCTTCACGCTGGCCCACGCCTTCGACATTTTCCGCCTGGCGCGGGCGCGTGGACTCGACGTCAACGAATTCCCCAAGCGCGCCTCGTTCTTTCTCTCCGCATCGATCGATTTCTTCGAAGAGGTCGCCAAGTTCCGCGCCATGCGCCGGCTCTATGCGCGCACCATGCGCGACGATCTCGGTGCCACCGACGAGTCCTGCTGGCGCATGCGCTTTTCGGTGCAGACGGCCGGCAACACGCTCACCACGCAGCAGCCGGAGATCAACATCGTGCGCGCCGGGGTCGAGGCGATGGCGGCGGTGTTCGGCGGCGCGCAGTCGATTCATCTCTGCTCCTACGACGAAGGACACGGCCTGCCGACCGAAGAGTCCTCGCGCATCGCGCTGCGCACGCAGCAGGTGATCGCCTACGAAACCGGTGTGACGCGCACCGTCGATCCGCTGGCCGGTTCCTATTTCGTCGAGCAACTGACCAACCGGCTGGAAGCCGAGATCGCGGCGAAGATCGCGGAGATCGATGCGATGGGCGGCATGGCCCAGGCGATCCGCGAGGGTTGGCTGGAGCGGCAGATCAACGCGGCGCGGTACCGCAACCAGCGCGATCTCGACAGCGGGCGGCGCACGCTGGTGGGTGTCAATCGCTTTACCATACCGCCGAGCGAGGAGCGGCCCGTGTCGGTGCACAAGATTCGCGCCGACGAGTGGGGCGCGAAACGCGTGGACTATCTTCGCGCCTACCGCGCGGCGCGCGACGGCGACCGCTGGAACGCGGCCCTGGCGCAGATCGCCCACTCGTGGAAGAGCGGCGCGAACATGGTGCCGGCGATCATGAACGCATTGCGGTGCCAGGCGACGATGGGTGAGATCCACGAAGCGATGCGCCGCGCGCAGTCGTGGACCTTTCGTTGACGGAGCGGAGAGCGACCGATGAGCACGCCGAAGCGGATCCTGCTGGCCAAGATGGGGCTCGACTGCCACGACACCGGAGTGGCGACGGTGGCGCATCAGCTGCGCGAGCACGGCTTCGAGGTGATCTACCTCGGCCTGCACAATTCGGCCGCACAGGTGATCCGGGCCGCGGTGGAGGAGAACGTCGACCTGATCGGCGTGTCCTTTCTCTCCGGTCAGCACATGGCGCAGGTGCGGGCGCTGCTGAGAGAAATGAAAGCGGCGAACGTCGACCGACCCGTGATCTGCGGCGGCGTGATTCCGGAGGACGATGCCGCGGACCTGCGCGCCGCCGGTGTGGCCGAGGTGATCCGGCCCGGCGCGCTGACCGGCGAGATCATCGAGTGCGTCCACCGCGCGCTCGCCAGTGCGCGCGCGGCATGACCCTCGACGAGATCGTCGCGCGCAACGCGCGGCGCTACCCGGCGAAGCCAGCCTTCGTCATCGGATCGATCGCACGCAGCTGGGCCGAGACCGAACGGCGGGTCGCGCGTCTCGCCGGATCGCTGCGCGCGCAGGGTCTGCGCGGCGGCGATCGCGTGGCGGTGCTGTTGCCCAACTGCATCGAGTATTTCGAGATCTACTTGGCCTGCGCGCGCGCCGGCCTCGTCGCAGTGCCGCTCAACTATCGCCTGACCGGGCGCGAACTGGGCGCGATTCTCGCCCATGCCGATGCCGCGTTGATGATCGTCGGCGCGGACTATCTCGAGCCCTATCTGGCCGTGCGCGATCTGCTGCCGAGTGTGCCGGTGCCGTGCGTCGTCGGCGAGCGGACGATCGCCGGCGGGGCGCGTTTCGAGCCCTGGGCCACCGGAGAGGGGCCGACGCGGGTGCGCAGTGAGGCAGCGGAGACCGATTGCTGTGCGATTTTTTACACCAGCGGCACCACCGGTCCGCCGAAAGGCGCGATGGTCTCGCATCTCAATCTCGAGATGAACGGCTACAACCAGGCGATCGCGGATGCGAGCCGGCGCGCGGACGTGAATCTCGTCGCCGCGCCCGTTTACCACATGGGCGCGGTGTTCATGGCCGTGACCTACATGATGCTCGGCTGCACGCAGGTGATCCTGCCCGCCTTCGAGGCTGGCGCCTGGATGCGCACCCTGGCATCGCAGCGCGCCTCGGTGTCGCTGCTGGTCCCGACGATGATCAACGCGATTCTCAATGATCCCGGCTGCGCGGCCGCCGATCTCTCGTCGCTGCGCCTGATCTTCTATGGCGGCGGCCCGATGCCGCCGGCGGTGC
Organism: uncultured Binatia bacterium (SeqCode); assembly: GCA_964475125.1. Classification (GTDB taxonomy): domain Bacteria; phylum Desulfobacterota; class Binatia; order HRBIN30; family CADEER01; genus CAYYWP01. Next base: position 26,201 of record CAYYWP010000002.1, read on the forward strand.
TGGCGCGCGCGCTGCGGCGCTTCGACTGCGCCTTCACGCAGGGGTACGGCCTCACGGAAACGCTGGAGGCCACCTTCCTCACCGCCGAGGATCATGTGCCGGATGGCACCCCGCTCCAGCAGGCGCGCCTCGCATCGGTCGGCCGCGAAGCGGTGGGTGCAGAAGTCCGCATCGTCGATGAGCGCGGCGACGATCTCCCGCCTAACGACGTCGGCGAGATTCTGGTGCGCAGCCGCAGCGTCATCTCGGGGTACTGGCGCATGCTTGAGGCCACGCGCGAGGCGATTCGCGACGGCTGGTTTCATACCGGCGATCTCGGGTACCTCGACGCCGACCGTTATCTGTTCCTCGTCGACCGCAAGAAGGACATGGTCGTCAGCGGCGGGGTGAACATCTACACGAAGGAGATCGAGGCGGTGCTCTACCAGCACCCCGCCGTGCTGGAAGCGGCGATCATCGGGCTACCGGACGAGACCTGGGGCGAGAGCGTGACGGCGGTGGTCGCCCTGCGACCCGGCATGACGGTTTCTGAACCGGCCTTGATCGAATACTGTCGCGGTGCGCTGGCGAGTTACAAGAAACCGCGCGCGGTGCACTTTCTGCCCGAACTGCCGAAGAACCCCAGCGGCAAGATTCTCAAGCGCGAACTGCGCGCCCTCTTCGCGGGCAACACCGCCACGTCGTCCCCGCTGCCGCTCGCCGCGGCGGGTGGCCGAAGGCCGGGCGAGGGCGCAGCCGACGGCGGGCCACGCGCATGAGCGCCCTGTACGACCCGCCGCGCGAAGAACAGCAGTTCCTGCTCGAACGGGTCAACGCCATCGATGACCTGCTCGCGCTGGCGTCGTTCGCGCATGCCGATGGCGACCTCGTGCGCGCGGTGCTCGACAGCGGCGCGGCATTTGCGCGCGATGTGCTCGTTCCCTTGGGCGCCGCCGGTGACGCCGAGGGCAGCCGCCTCGAGGCGGGGCGGGTGAAAACGCCGTGCGGGTTCCCGGCGGCGTATCGGGCCTACGCGAGCGCCGGCTGGCCCGGTGTCGATCTGCCGCTCGATCACGGCGGGCAGGCCCTGCCGCTGTCCGCGCAGGTGGCGTTCGCGGAGATGGTCAACGGCGCCAGCGTCCCCTTCGGCATGCTCACCGTGCAGCTGCGCGCCGCCACGCACCTGCTGATCGAACATGCCGACGCGGCGCTGGCGGCGCGCATCGTACCGCCGCTGGCGCGCGGTGAATGGGCGGCGACGATCTGCATCACCGAGGCGGAAGCCGGCTCCGACGTCGGACGCATTCGTACGCTCGCGGCGCCGCGCGCCGACGGCAGCTACGTGGTCAGCGGCGCCAAGATGTTCATCAGCTTCGGCGATCATGACTGCGCGCCGCAGATCATTCACCTGCTGCTCGCGCGCACGCCGGGCGCGCCGGCCGGGACGCAGGGCCTCAGTCTGTTCGCCGTGCCGTCGCGCCGCTTCGCTGACCAGACACCGAACGCGATTGCGGTGAGCCGCATCGAGCACAAGATGGGCCTGCGCGCATCGCCCACCTGCGCCTTGCAGTTCGACGGCGCGACCGCCTATCGCATCGGCGCCGAAGGGCAGGGCCTCAAGTGCCTGTTCACGATGGTGAACCTGATGCGGCTCGAAGTGGCGGTACAGGGCGTGGCGCTCGCGGAAGCCGCCACCCAGCGGGCCGTGTCGTACGCCGCCGAACGCCGGCAGGGCGGTCCCGCAGACGCGCCGCCGCTGCCGATCGACGCGCACGCCGACGTGCAGCGCATGCTCCTCGTCATGCGGGCGCGGACGAATGCGATGCGCGCGTTGGTGTTCCACGCCGCGCGTTGCCTGGATCTGGCCCGCGCCTCGCCCGAGGCGAACGGTCGCGCCCGCGCGCGCGCGCTGGCCGAGTTGCTGCTGCCGGTGTGCAAGACCGGCGGGGCGGAGACGGCGTTCGACGTGGCCAGCCTGGCGGTGCAGGTGTTCGGCGGTCACGGCTATATCTGCGACAATGGCGTAGAGGGACTGCTGCGCGATAGCCGGGTCATGGCGATCTACGAAGGGACGTCCGGGATTCAGTCCTTCGATCTGCTCGCGCGCAAGGTGCTGCGCAACCAGGGCGAGCGGTACGCGGTGCTGATCGATGCCATGCGCGCGGACGTCGCGCGCCATCGCGCCACGCCCCCGCTCGTCGACATCGCGGCGGGGCTCGACGAGGCGATCGCGCGCCTCGACGCCTGCACCGCGCGGCTGCGCGATCGGGCGCCGACCGATGCGCGCGCCGTCGAGTGGGCGGCCACCGACTATCTGCAGTTGACCGCACTGGTGTGCGGTGCGTGGATGTGGCTGCGCATGGCCGCGGCGGCGAACACCGGCAGCGCCGCCGATGCGGACCGCCGCCGCCTGGCGCGGTTCTACGGCGCCTGGCTGTTACCGCAGGTGGCCGTGCACGAGGCGCGGATCAGGCTGGGGGATCCCATGGGTGAGGCGGCGACCAGTTCCTCTCCCGCCGCCCCTCGGCGGCGCGCCGGCGAGGGGAACATCCCAGGGAGCAGGGCGAGATGACAGAGGCATCCATTCCGTACGGTGCGTACTGGTGCACGCCGTTCGCGCGCTGGCAGGGCAGCCTGGCGCATCTGCACAGTGTCGAATTGGCCGCCCACGTCGCCACGCAGGCGCTCGCGGCGCGCCAGATTCCGCTCGCGGCGATCGACCACGGCATCCTCGGCATGTCGGTGCCGCAGCGCGGCTGTTTCTACGGCGTGCCGTGGTTGACCGGCCTGATGGGCGCCGCCGATGTCGGCGGTCCGACGATTTCGCAGGCCTGCGCGACGAGCGCCCGCGTGCTGATGGCGGCGCAGCAGGAGATCACCGGTGGCAGCGCCGACTGCGTGCTCGCGATCACCGCCGATCGCGTGTCGAACGGCCCGCACATCTACTACCCGAACCCACTCGGTCCCGGCGGGCGCGGCGACACCGAGGACTGGGTCATGTCGAATTTCGAGCGCGACCCCTTCGCCGGATGCGACATGACCTTCACCGCCGAGCACTGCGCCGAGAAGTGGAAGGTGTCGACGCCGGAGCAACATGCGATCGCGCTGCGCCGTTACGAGCAGTACCTCGACGCGACGAAGGTGGTCGACGGGGTCTCTTTTCAGCAGCGTTACATGACGCTGCCCTTTGCCGTGCCCGATGCGCGCTTCACGCGGACCGTCGCCACGCTGCACGGCGACGAGGGCGTGCACGCGACGACCGCCGATGGTCTGGCGAAACTGCGGCCGGTGAAGGACGGCGGCACCGTCACCTATGGGGGCCAGACGCATCCCGCCGACGGCAACGCGGGGATGATCGTCACCACGGCGGAGCGCGCCCGGGCACTCGCGCCGGCAGGCAGTCCGCGCATCGCGCTGCGCGGCTTCGGGCAGGCGCGGGTCGAGAAGGCGTGGATGCCCTCGGCCCCGGTGCCGGCGACGAGGCGCGCGCTGGCGGCGGTCGGGGTGGGCATCACCGACATCGCGGCGATCAAGTCGCACAACCCGTTCGCGGTCAATGATGCGGTGTTTGCGCGCGAGTTCGGCATCGACGTGATGGCGATGAACAATTACGGCTGCTCGCTGGTCTACGGACATCCGCAGGGCCCCACCGGCATGCGCGCCGTCATCGAGCTGATCGAGGAACTGGTCTTGCGCGGTGGCGGACTGGGGTTGTTCCAGGGCTGTGCGGCGGGCGATACCGCCATGGCGGTGGTGATCGAGGTGGCATGATGAGCGCGCCGCGCCGTTATCCGACGGTGGTGCACATGCTGATCGACGCGGCGGCGCGCGCGCCGGAGCGCGAAGCGCTGGTGTGCGGTGCGGAACGCCTCAGTTACGCCGACTACCTGCGCTGCGCCTGCGGCCTCGCCGGCGAGCTGAACGAAGTCGGCGTTGCCGGCGAGCGCGTCGCCTTCATCCTCGGCAACTCGCTCGATATCTGCATCGCCTACTTCGGCGTGCACTTGGCGCGGGCCCAGATTGTACCGCTGAATCCGCTCTATACGGCCAGTGAACTGGCGCCGATGCTGGAAGACGCCGCGCCGCGCGTGCTGATCTTCGATTCCGCCAATCGCGAGCGTGATACGGCGCTGGCGGCGACGCTCGGTATCCGCCACACGCTGTGCATCGGCGGCGCGACCGATTGCCGGCGTCTCGCTCACCCGGCGGACTGGCCCGAGACGCGGTTGCCGGCCGACCTGCCGCGTGCCGACGACCTCGGCACGCTGCAGTTCACCGGCGGCACCACGGGGCGCGCCAAGGGGGCCGACATCACGCACGGCGCGACCGCGACGAATATCGTGCAGCGCGAGCGGGTCTTTCCGATGCGCGACGATGTCGAGCGCTGCCTGTGCGTGATGCCGCTGTTCCACTGCTACGCCTCGCACATGAACCTGCACGCCATGGCCTATCACCGTGGCACGCTGGTGATTCTGCCGCGCTATCACCCGGCCGATGTGCTCGACGCGATGGCGCGCGAGCGCATCACGCTGTTCGGTGGCAGCCCGACGATTTTCGCCGGGCTCATGGGGTATGAGGGTTTCGCGGGCGCGGATTTCTCGCACCTGCACCTGTCGTCCTCGGGCGCCGCCGCGTTGCCGGCGGAACTGCTGGCGCGCTGGGAGGCGCGCACCGGCACGCCGATCGTTGAGGGGTTCGGGCAGACCGAGGCCGGCCCCGTGATCGCGTTCAATCCGGCGAACGGGGTGCGCAAGCCCGGCTCCGTCGGCATCCCGATCGCCGATACCGAGCTGCAGATCGTCGATAGCGAAACCGGCAGGCGCGTCCTTGCGGCCGGCCAGCACGGCGAGATCCGCGTGCGCGGTCCGCAGTTGATGCGCGGCTATCGAAACCGGCCGACGGAGACGGCGGAGGCGCTGCGCGAGGGCTGGCTCTACACCGGCGACATCGGCGTGCTCGACGCCGACGGGTACCTCTACATCACGGGGCGTCGCAAGGAAATGATCCTGGTCTCGGGCTACAACGTGTTTCCGCGCGAGATCGAGGAAGTGCTGCTCGCGCATCCCGCCGTCGCGGAAGCGGCGGTCGCCGGCAGGCCCGATGCGTACCGCGGCGAGTTGCCGCTGGCGTTCGTGGCCTTGCGCGCGCCGGCGGATAGCGATGCGCTGCGCGACTGGTGCGCCGCGCGGCTGGCGCCGTACAAGATTCCCGCCGAATTCCGCGTGCTCGATTCGCTGCCCAAGACGGCGGCGGGCAAGCTCGACAAGCTGGCGCTGACGCGCGAGGCGCGCGTGTCTGCCGCTGGCTGAGACCATCCGAGGTGAGCGTTGCCGGCCTCGGTTCAAGCGATGCCCGACGGGCACTGACGACGGCCATGGTCGAGAACCCGCTTCTGGCCACTCCCGCGCGCCCGCTGCCTCGCGCCCTCGGCGTAATTGGCGCCGGCACCATCGGCCCGGATATCGCCTACTACTTCAAGAGCGAGATCGCCGATCTGGCGCTGGTGCTCGTCGATATCCGCCAGGAGGCGCTCGATGCCGCGGTGGCGCGCATCCACGCGTATGCCGAGAAGGCGGTGCAGCGCGGCAAACTGAGTGCGCGGCAGGCGGAGCGGGTGCGCGCCGATATCGTCACCGCCACGGATTACGCCGCGCTCGCGGCGTGTGACTGGGTGCTGGAGGCGGCGACGGAACATCTCGGGGTGAAGCGGAAGATCTTCGCCGACGTGGAAGCGGTCGTGGGCACGGACACGCTGATCACCTCCAACACCAGTGCGCTGCCCGCCGCGCGCCTGTTCGCAACGCTGAAGCATCCCGAGCGCGCCACGGTGACGCATTTCTTTGCACCGGCGTTCCGCAATCCCGCCGTGGAGGTCGTGCGCTGGCCGCGCGTGGACGCCGCCGCGATCGATTACCTCCGCTGGGTGTTCGCCAGCACCGGCAAGGTCCCGTTCGTCACCGCGGACGAGGTCTGCTTCATGCTCGACCGCATCTTCGACAATTGGTGTAACGAAGCCGCGGTGCTGCTCGGATGCGGCGCTACACCGGCGCAGGTCGATACGGTGGCGGCCGAGTTCGCGCACGCCGGACCGTTCTTCGTCCTCAACCTGGCGAACGGCAATCCGATCATCATCGAGACCAACACGCTGCAGATGGAGGAGGGGGAGCACTATCGGCCGGCGGCGATCTTTCATACCGCGGGCCGCTGGGAAACCGTGGCGCCCGGCGCGCGCGTGCCGGTGCCGGACGATCTCTCCGCCGCGATTCGCGATCGGCTCGCCGGCATGCTGCTGTCGCAAGCGGTCGATATCCTCGATCGCGGTATCGGCACGCCCGAGGATCTCGATCTCGGCTGCCGCCTCGCCTTCGCGTTCCGCCAGGGGCCGCTCGAAATGCTGCGCGAGCGCGGCGAGAGCGAATGCCGGCGTCTCCTCGATCGCCTCGCGCGCGAGCGACCCGGCATGCCGATGCCGCGGCGGGCGCTGGCGGAGTACACTCGATTCTGCCGTTTCATCCTCGTCGACGATGTGCCTGCCGGCGACGGGCAGCTCGTCAAGCTCCTCACGCTGCGTCGTCCCGAGGCGCTGAACGCGATCCATGACGAGATGACGGACGAGATCCTGGCGACGCTTCGCGCCTTCGAGAACGAGCCGTGTGTGGCCGGTTTCGTCATCACCGGCTATGGCACGAAGGCATTTTCCTCCGGCGCCGACATCGGCCGTTTTCCGACCCTGCTCGGCGACGCCGAGGCGGCGGCGCAGTACGCCCGGGACTGTTCGCGGCTGCTGGTGTATCTCGATTCCTGCGCCAAGCCGGTGGTGGCGGCGTTGAACGGCATGGCGCTGGGAGGTGGCCTGGAGCTCGCGATGCGCTGCCACGGCATCGTCGCGGTGGCGCATGCGCGCGTGCAGTTGCCGGAAATCACGCTCGGCATCGCGCCGGGCATCGGTGCGCTGGTGGTGCCATACCGGCGCTGGCCGGCGGCCGCGGAACTGTTTCATCGCATGTTGCTGCGCGCGGAATCGGTGCCGGCGCCGGCGGCGGCGGCGCAGGGTGTCGTCAACGCCTGCGTGGCCACGCAGGCAGAACTGGTGCCGGCGGCGGTGCACTGCGCACTGGCCCTGGGCACTCGGCGCCATCGTGTCGCCGACGCGCCGGTTCGTGTCCCGCTGGTGGTCGCCGACCCGCAACCCAGGTCGGCGGTCGGGCAGGAGCTCAGTGCCGCCGTGAGCGCGATCGTGCGCGGCGCGATTGCCGACGGTGCCGCGGCGGCGAGCTTTGCTGAGGCACTCGAAATCGGCTATCGCGCCTTCGGCGCGTCCGCATGCACGGCGGCCGCGAAAGAGGGCGTCAGCGCTTTCGGCGCCAGGCGTACGCCGGATTTCGCCAAGACCGGGTGATCGGCCGCGCGCCATTCCGAGCGCCTCGATGGCGCGGCGCCCTCCACACGGCTCCGCGGCGGCGAGGGAAGACATTGTGCAACGCCCCGGCGGCGCGATAGTCTGCCGCCGATGCCAGCCGAGCGCGCGACGACTCACACCTCCACGGGCCGCGGGCTCGCCGTGCTCGGCCTGCTGCTGGTGCTGGCCGGCGTCGTCGGCTACTTCGTCGTCGTCTTCCGCCTCGCGGCCTGGTGGCCGTCGGTGCGCAACGCGGCGCTGCCGAACTGGCTCCTCGTCATCGCCGGCGTGGCCCTCGCGGTCCTCGCGGTGCGCCGAGCGTCGAGCGGTCGCACGGCGAAAGTGCTGCTCGGCGTCGACCTGGCGCTCGCCGCGCTGTTCGCGGCGATCCTTTACGTCGTGCCCGCCGTCCCCGGCGCCAGCGGACCGGCGATCGGCGCGCCGGCACCAGACTTCGCGCTCCTCGACCAGAGCGGCAAGACCGTGCGGCTGGCCGACCTGCGGGGCGCGCCGGCGCTGCTCGTCTTCTATCGCGGCCACTGGTGACCCTTCTGCGTGTCGGAGCTGCAGGGTCTGCAGCTGAGCCTGGAGGAGTTCCGGCGCCGCGGTGTGCGCGTCGTCGGCATGGTCGTCGACCCGGTCGAGACCAACGCCCAGCTGGCACGCGATGCCGGGCTCGAGTTCACGATCCTCGCCGATCCCGACCTGCACACCATCGACGCGTACGGCCTGCGGCATCGTGAAGGACATGAGGGCCAGGACATCGCGCTCTCGGCCTCGGTGCTGCTCGACGCCGACGGCACCGTCCGCTGGAGCCACGTGACGCCCAACTTCCGCGTCCGTCCCCTCCCCGGCGAGATCCTCGCCGCGGTCGACGGGCTGCCGAAGGGGTCGCGAGCAGACTGAGTGGTCGGAACGGCCCAGTCGCGGTATGACCGGGGCCTGCGCTAGGGCCACCATGGTCAGCAGTGTGCGGGCGGTCGGGGTGGCCCTCGGTCAGCCTTGATCTGACAAAACCTCAACGCCGAGATGCAGCGTACGCAGAGGGCACCGTGGCGTCGTGCATGAGCTCGAGCGCTGCCCCATCGTCATCGTCAATAGGGCTCCGCGTTCTCTGCAGGCTCCGCGGCTCTGCGTTGAATCTCTGCTGTCCGATCAAGGGCAGCTCGCCGCCCTTGGGCGCCTCGGTCGCGAACTCGAGACAACGCCAGATCCCGCACCACAGGCGCGGCTCATCGCCGACACGGATCGATCCAGCGAAGCCCGGGGAAGCGGGCGAAGTCGGCATCGGTCGAGTAGAGAATGTAGCCGCGCTCGACGGCGAGCGTTGCGAGGTGTGCATCCGTGGTCAGGTTGCCGGCGGTGCCCAATCGCTCGAGGTTGCGACGCAGCGCCGCGAAGTGCCCGTCGGCCGGGTGCGGAACGTGCACATGCGGCACTTGCAGCCAGCCCTCGATGCGACCCAGCACATCGTGCACGGCAAGCGGTCGAAGAAGCACCCTTCTGTTGGTCGTGATGCGGATGAAGCCAAGCAGCGTGACCCACGCCAGGCCAACTCCCTCGGTACCGCTCAGGCAGGCGTCCCACCAGCGTCGCGCCCGCTCGTGCACCGGGGAATCGGAGTTATGCGCGTGAACGAGCACGCTGACGTCGGGCAGGATCACGACCCTTCCGCGCTGCAGGCTGAACGAAGGCCTCGGCTTCCAACTCGTCCGCCAGCTGATTGAGCTTGTCGAGATCGATTCCAGGCCGGAATCCGAAGGAGTGCGGCACGGTGCGCGGGGCGCGCACCTTCGGTTTGGCGGCCTCGCCCAGGCCGGCGCGGATTGCGCGGTTGACCGCTTCTTTGAACGAGATGCCCATCTCGCGCGCCCGTCTGGCGAGCAGCCCCGCGAGGTCGTCGTCCAACGTGAGCGTGGTGCGCATATCCTGATGCCCTAGATGTCTGCAGATATGATGTCAAGGCATCAGCACGTGATCACCGCGCCCGCTCCACTCGCAGCCGCCGAAGAGCGCGAACGACGGGATATCCACCTCGGCCGCTGGCGCGCCGGCCGGCTACAACTCCAGTCGCCCTGCGGGCTCCTTCCGTTTCCCCGGCCCGCTCATCTACCTTTCTCTTCTCCCCAGCTGTCTCCCATCTGGCGGTCGTTCCACATGTGGAGGTTGTAGAACTCCGGGCGCCGCCGGGTCCATTCTGCGACGAAGGCGCGCCACTCGGGATACTCGGCCGCCGGGATCGCCGGATCGAGGGCATCGAGTAGTGGCCGGGACTGCGCCCACTCGAAGTACTGCCGTGTCGAGCTCACCGCCAGGGCGAGGATACCCAGGGCAACGATGACCACGAGCGGCGGAGCGATGCGCTCGCACGCCGTCCACACGGCGTGCACGGTGAGGCCGATGAACAGATAGAGCACGGGGACGAAGATGATGCCTCGCGCGCCGTTCAGACTGCCGATCGTCAAGGCCTGTGTCAGGACGAACGGGATGAGCAGCAGGATCCACCACTGCCACGTTTGGGCGCGCCGGAACAGACCGAGAATCAAGCCAACCGCCAAGGCGATCGCGATGGGGCGGGACAAGGCGCCGGTCTTGATGCGCAGGTAGCGGTTCGACGGCTCGCGCCCGACCGACATGCGAGGCGCGAAGAGCTGATACGTCTTGCGCCCGAAGGCGGCGAGCACGAGGCCGATCTGGTCCGGGATCGAACGCGCCGCGTTCTGCCCGCCGAGCAGGTACACGACGCGCGTGCGCTTCTGAAATCCATCCCAGTCGGCGACCACCGACGGGACCTGCGGCGCGAAGAGCGCACTCGTCACCAGCCCGATGACCATCATGCCGGCGAGCAGACGGCGCCGCGGTACCGCCGGTCGCCACAGGGCAGCACAACCGATGAGCAGCATCGCCGGCAGGATCGTCCGTCCGGCGAACGGGCCGTACAGCCCGAGCGCACACCACACGCCAGTGCAGGCGAACGAACGCCAGGCGCCGGTTCGAATCGCCCGCTCCATGCACAGCGCCGCGGCGAGGAGAAAGACGCAGGCGTAGATATTCTCCCATCCGGTGCGGGAGAAATGCAGGTACCACGTTTCGGTGGCGAGCAGGGCGGCCGCCAACAACGCCGCGGGCGGCGCCACCGCCCGGCGCAAGAGCAGGAAGAAGAGCGCCAGGGCCGCGACGCTGAAGAGCGCCGCCGGCAGCCGTAATGCGACGAGCGACTCGCTGCCGCGCACGAACAGGGTGAGCAGATACACGCTCGCAGCCGGTTGGGGCTTCCAGTCGAGACCGAAGAAACCCGGGCCGCGTCCGTTGAGGATCTGGTAGGCGTTGACGAGATTGTCGCACTCGTCGTGGATCACGATCGGCGGGACGCGATCGAGAGCGTACAAGCGCACGGCCAGTGCGGCGCCCATTACCGCCACCAAGCCGATCCATTCCCAGCCCTGCACGGGCGTTGGGGCTCGCGCGGTCTCCGCGCCACCGGCGCCTCGGGCGGCATCGAAGGGAGGCCGTCCCCATCGACAGCGCCGCGGAGGCGTCGGATCAGGTGGGTTCGTCATGATTGACACGCATTATCGGCTGGCGAGACGTGGTCCCGTATTTGACCTCATGCGCGCACCAGACGAAGCGGCTGCCTATCGGCACGCTGGTGACCAATCCGGTCACGCGCCACCTGAGTCCCTACTCGTTGCGGAACTCGAGCGCCTCGGGCCCGGGAATCACCCCGGCGGCGACCAGTCCCGCCACCACGCGCCGGCGCAGCGCGATTACCTGCTCGAGCTTGTGCCGGCGCAGGGCGCCGACCTCGGCCGCGGTGTAGGGCGCGAAGTCCAACGGGAGCTGCGCCTTCCCGTAGGTCTGCAGCAGCCAGTTGAGCAGCCGCGCCAGCTGCTCGTCGCTCAGGTGCGCCTGCGCGACATTGGGCACCTGCACCAGGTAGGCGCGGCCCTCGGCGGTGTGTGCGAAGTAGCCGACGCGATCCTTGAGGATGGGGATCTCGTGCGCCGAATAGCCGAGGTGGCCGTGGCACCCCTGGCAGTGGCGCGCATAGTCCTCGACCGCGCCCTGGATGCGCGGCACGGGAGCGCCGCTGCGCTCGATCGGCAGGTCGGGAACGGGCGCGGCGGCATCACCCGCCTGCGCCGCAACGGCACCGGCGTAACCGAGCAGGGCCGCGGCCAGGCGCACCACCCGCGCACACGCGGCGCCCGCCCGCCGCACCCGCCAACCCTCCTCAGACCTCGCCGATCAGCGCGCCGGATGAGCAGTGGTACACCATGCTCGGGGCGCCCAAGCACCAGATGATGTCGTTGTTGAGCTGCGGCCGGTAGGTCGGCATCTCGCCGGCGGTGCCGAGGCAGAAGCAGCGGCCGCACGAATCCTTGCCGCAGCAGTCGCGATAGGCGAGCAGGTAGAGCTTGCCGTCGTCCGGGTTGAGACAGCTGCCGATCCAGGAGGTCGGCGAGGGCACCGAGCCCGGCGGGCAGGTGGCCGGACCGCCGCCGCAGCAGGAGCACAAGTAGCCATCGGCGGCGCAGTAGCGCCAGTAGTTGCACGCTCGCGGGTCGGTGGTCTGCGCCTTGACCGCCGCGGCCCACTCGCGCGCGGCCTGGGCCCCGCTGGGCTCCGCCGCATGCGCCTTGCGGCTGACCGGCAGCACCGGCAGCACGGCCGCGCCGGCCAGCGTGGCCCCGAGTACGGACAGGAAGTTGCGCCGCGACACGCGCTGCGCGGCGCGCCGGCTCACCCGTTCGAACACCTTGTCCAGCAACTCCAGCTGCACCATCGTGTCCTCCCGACACCCAGGACGCGGCGCGGCGGCCTCACACCGCAGCCTTGTCGGCCGGCGCGCTCTCCTGCGGCCCGCCGTGCCGGCGCGCGCGCAGGTACGCCTGAATACTGCCGTAACCCGTTTCCTTGGCGATCGCCAAGCTCTCCAGATGCTCGCGGCTGTTCACCAGCCCTTTGGCGCGGATCACGCCATCCTCGTCGATCAGGACCGCATAGGGCAGCTTGCCGACACGGAAGGCCATGCCCACCTGCGGCGAGTTGACGTAGGCCATGCCCTGCAAGCCATGTTGGGCGATCATCGCGCGCTGCTCGGCCAGGTCGCCATCGCCGACCAGCACCACGTCCAGCCGCTCGCCCTGGGCGAAGGAGCGGGCGATCGGCAGCAGCTTCTTGCACACCGGACAGGTCGGCGCCACGAACAGCAACAGGCGGCTGCGCCCGCTCTCGTTCGGCCCGCCCAGCCGCAGCGCCCGCGCGTCGATCGTGCTGATGCGCAGATCGGGCGCCATCTCGCCGACCTCGGGGCCGTGATCGGTGGTCAGCGCCCCCATCGGCGCCACGCGCTCGTGCAGAATGCCGACCTGCCGCACCATGCCGAACAGGATGGCGGCCAGCGCGACCACCACGACCCACAGCACGAGGTTGGAGACCACCAGGGCTTCGTAAGACATCACGGCGTGTTCCAGTCGCGCACGAGCTGGGCCTGCGCGGATTGGCCGGGGCGCATCGCGGCCAGCTCTTCCAGGGTCGGCGGCGGCCTGCGTGTCACATAGCCGGTGGCCAGATAGACAAAGAACAGGCTGACCGCGCCCGCGGCGATCGTCACCCAGTCGGTGCCTGCGAGCGCGCGCGTCCCCGCCGGCAGCGTGCAGAGGAGCGCCAGCGCCATGAGCAGCGCATTGCGCAACACCAGCCACCAGGACAGCGTCTGCTTGAGCGCAGAAGCGAAGCAGCCGCAGTCGATATCGGACCGCCCGCGCGCGAGGTTGATGCCGATGGCGGCCGCGAACGCCGCCAGCAGCAGCAGCAGGCACGCCCCAGCGGGCGTGCGCAGCGGACCCGCCAACACCGCCAACGCGAGCGCCAGCTCCAGCGGCGGCAGCGCCCAGCTCGCCGGCGCGACCAGGGCAGCTGGCAGCAGGCGGAAGTTGCGCACCACGCCAGGCAGCTCGGTCCAGGCCGCCATCTTGGTCACGGCCGCGCCGGCGAAGACCAGAAACAGCGCCAGCGCCGCGGTGTGCTGCAGGGCGGGGTCGATCATGCTCGCGTCCGCGCGTAGAGACAGGAGCGCCGGCAGCTCACATGCCGTCCACGTAGAGCAGGTAGGGCGAGATGCCCAGCGGCTCGATCGCACCCCGGGCTTTGCCCGTCTTCACGTCGTACACCACCAGGCTGGGCTTCTCGGTGAGCGTATAGAGCTGGGTCGCCTCGAGGTCCGGGCTCACCGCCAGCGACACCGCGTGATCCTTGAGCGTAATGCGGCTCACCCGTTTCTTCGCCGCGACGTCGAACACCCACACCTCATCGCCAGCCTGTTTGTGCGTCCAGCGCGCGCCCTCGTGCATCAGCACGAACAGCCGCTGGCCGGCGGAGTGGAACCCCGACATCTGCCAGCCGCCTGGCCGCCAGTGCTCGGCCTTGTCCTCGGCGGTGAGCAAGGACCACTGGGGCAGCATCTTCGCTTTCTCCTGCGACAGATCCACCGGGTAGACGTTGCCCTCGTAGCTGATGAAGTAGACGGTTTGGCGTTGCTTGTCGAAGGCCGAATGCTCGAAGACCGGATCGTTCTCGGCGTCGAAGAACGGGCCGTCGCGCACCACCGCGGCCTTGAGGGTGGCGTCGAAGCTCACCGTGGCCAGCGTGCCGTCCGAGCATACCGAGGAGAAGCGGTTGCCCGCGGAGGGGAAGATCAGGCCGCAGCCGGGGATCTCGATCTCGCCCTTGTAGCGCTTCTCCTTCGCGTCGATCACGCTCACCGTGGTCGCCGGCGCCAGGTTGTAGGACAGCAGGTAGCGCCCGTCGGGCGTGATGTCGGCGTTCGGCTTCTTGGTTCCGACCAGGAAGCGGCCCTTGGGCATGGTCACTTCCGCGGTGATATTCAGCGTCTGTGGATCGAAGAACGTGACCAGATCGGTGCGATCGCCGCGATAGCCCTTCGACCAGTAGGTGTCGAACGTGAACAGCTGGGAGTGATCGGGGGCGAGCGCGAAATTGGCACAGTAGCCGGCGTTCATCATGCCCACAACGTCGATCGTGTCGGCGTCGACCACCCAGACCTTGCTCGACACCAGATACGGCAACACCGGTTCGAGCACGTAGACGCGGTGCGGCCCGGCCGGCGGGAGCTTGGCGACCTGATGGACTTCGGCGCCCTGCAGCTTGGCGGTATCGGGCAGGTCGTCCTTGGCGACGCAGCGCGACAGCGGAAGCGATGCGGCCAGTGCCGCGGACAGCGCCGCGCAGAGCGATGCGACCTTCATGGCGTCCCTCCCGGGAGGCGTCCGACTGCGGCCGGACTCAACCGGCGGGCGGAATACTCGGGGCCGCTGTCGCGATTGTCAACTGCCAGGCGCCGCGGTCGAAGCCCCGGACACCAGCAGCTCCGCCCCACCGGCCGGTTTGCCGCCTCATCGCCGCGCGGTTGGGACGACGGTCAGCGATCAATGGCCGGCGCTGAGTCCGCCGTCGACGGCCAGTATCGCGCCCGTCGTGTAGCTCGCGAAGGGTGCCGCCAGGTACAGCACGGCACCCGCGCACTCGTCCACGGTGCCGATGCGTCCCATGGGAACGCTGTCGCTCACGTGGTCGATCAGGGCGGCGCCGCCGATCGCCTCGCCGTCCCCGCGTAGCATTGGCGTGTCGATCCAGCCCGGACAGAGGGCGTTGACGCGGACGCCCTCCTTCGCCAGCGCCAGGGAAAGCATACGGGTCATGTGGACGACGCCCCCCTCGGTTGCCGCCTGCACGGCGGCGCCCGGCCGCAGCCCGATGACGCCGGCGACGGAGGCGACGTTGATCACCACGCCCTTGCTCGCCTTCAGCGCCGGCAGGCAGCGCTGCGTGGTGAAGAACACGGCCTTGAGGTTCAGGTCAGTCATCTGCTGCCAGTACTCGTCGCTGACCTGGTCGAGCGGCGCGTCGGCGCCGCGGTCGACATTGTTCACCAGGATATCCAGGCCGCCCATCGCCGCGAGCGCAGCGGCCACGACTTCCTGGCGCTGAGGGGCGGATGCCACGTCCCCAGGCGCGGCGATCAGGCGCTGGCCGCCGCCGAGTCGCGCGATCGCCGCGCGCACGCCCTCGGCGCTGCGCCCGTTGACCGCCACGCTCGCGCCGAGGGCGTGGAACGCCTCCGCGGCGCTCAGGCCGATGCCCGTCGTCCCGCAGGTGACCAGCACCCGCTTGGCGGTGAAATCCAATTGGAACTTCATGCGTGCACCGTCTCCCGTGCGCCCGGACTGTTCACTGTGAACCGCGCGGGTGGGTTACTGAGGCGGAGCGGCGATGTTGGAGCCGCCCCAGCTCGAGTTGGCGAGGCAGCCGCCGTCGTTGACGAGAACCGAGCCGGTCACGTAGCTCGCGTCCTCCGATGCGGCATACACGATCGCCGATGCCCCCTCGCCGAGCGTGCCGATGCGGGCCATCGGCACCGAGCGCCTGACGAAGTCGTAAATCTGGCCGCCCGTGGCCGCATTCTCAGCCTGTATCAGCGGCGTGTCGATGTAGCCCGGACACACCGCGTTGATGCGGATGCCATCGCCGACGAGCTCGAGCGCCAGCGCTTTCGTCATGCTCACCAGCGCGCCCTTGCTGATGGCGTACACGAAGCTGTCCGTCGGCCCGGCGCAGAGCCCGGCCACCGACGACACCATGACGACGTTGCCCTTCGAACGCCGCAGCGCCGGCAGCGCGAACTTGGTGCAAAACATCGGCGCGCGCAGGTTGACGGTCATGATGTCATCCCAGTGCTCCTCGGTGACATCCATGACGAAGGCGAGCGGGTTGACGCCGGCGTTGTTCACCAGCACGTCGAGACCGCCGAGGCCCTGGATGGCGGCGTCGACGACCGACCAGCACCCGGCGACCGTGCCGAGGTCGCCAGTTGCCGCCACGAGGCGCTGGCCGCCCATGTCGCGGATCGCCTGATCCACTCCGCTCGCCTTGCGACCGTTGATGGCGACGCTCGCACCCGCTGCGAGGAACATCTCCGCGGCCGCACGTCCGATGCCCATCGTGCTGCCGGTGACCAGAACCTTCTTGCCGGTGAAATCCATCGCACGCTCCCCCGTGCCTAGACGCCGACCGCTGCCGAAAATCGCCCGACCGCCGGAACGCTAGCCTTGCTTGATCTGAACAAAAAACCTCAACGCAGAGCCTCAGAGTACAAAGAGGAAACAGAGGCAGCGTGCATGAGTTCGAGCGCTAGTGTCCTGTATCCGAAATTCGCTGCCTATCTCGGCGGCCCTCAGCGCCCCTGGCGGCGTTGGCCTCCTCGGAATATAGCCAGATATTCCTGCGTCGGCCGCCTTGCCAAGGCCGCCGATGCCTCGCCGATATATGCAACGAATTTCGGATACAGGACACTAGCTGATCGTCATCGTCAACTGGGTTTGGGGTTCACTCTCGAGACCCTCGTGCTCCGCGTTCCTCCGCGGCCTCCGCGCCTCTGCGCTGAGTTTCTTTTTTCCGATCAAGCCTAGCACGACCGGCCCCGCTCTCAAGCGCGCGGTTGTCGATTCCGACCAGTCCCTGTCTTGCTGGCCCGCCGGCCATCCGTCACCATGGCGCCGTCGATTCAACCGAGGGAAGGAGACGTTCATGACCGTGCAGCCGTCGACCATCGAGGTGGAGGTGGAACGCTGGTACCGGGATGCCTTCGAGAAGCCCATCGTGGGGAAGCAGCAGCCGTTCGTCGACGCGGTCGCAGCGGTGTACGCGTCGCCGATGCGCTATCTCGAACTCGACGGCGAGATCATGCTCGGCGACGCAGCGGCCGCGAAGGCGTTCATCCAGGGCTTCTCGGACTGGCTGGACGCGGCGCCGGGTTGGACGGCAAGGGTGGCGCGCATCCAGGTGCGGGCGCTGAACGCCAGCGCCGCGGCGCTGGTGGTGGATTGGCAGCTGCACGACGCCCAGGGCAAGTCGCTGGCAGGGGGTGACCCGGTGCAGTACTTCTACATGGTGTCGAAGCACGCAGGCGGCTGGAAGGTCGTCGGCGAGGCGACGGTCATGGCGGAAACCCGGATCGACTTCGCGTGAGCCGGCGCGCGAGGGTCCGGACGGGGCGACACACGCCGGCCGTCTCGCCATGGGGACCCCGGACTGTCGAGGCGGTGCGCTCCACCGCCCCAACGAGTCACTACCGAGGCAATTCAAGACCGCTGAGACGTCAGTGAACGGGCGTCGGCGGACACGGCTGGCAGGCGCAGCGGTCGATACCGGCGACGTGCTGCAAGATGCGTACGGCATCCAGCGTGCTGACCGTACCGTCGTCGGTGAGGTCGCACTGCGATGGCGGCGGCGTCGCGGGCGGCAAGGTGTCGGTCACGACGAGAAGCACGCCGTCGGTATCACTGCCGACGTACAGGCGGCCGGCGTTATCCGCGGCCAACGCACCCGGTTTGGACACCGGCAACGCCGCGGGGTCGAACGAGACGTCGGACGGCGTTACGACATCGCGTGCGCCTTGCGCAGCACCAGTGCCGAGGACGGTCGTGATGATGCCGTCCGTGCCTACCCGTCGAATCCGATTGCCGTCGGCGATGTAGATCACACCCGCCGGACTCACGGTGAGCGTGGGGGGGCTTGAGAGTCTGGCCTGGGTTGCAGGTCCACCATCACCGCTGAACCCGAAGGTGCCATTGCCCGCCACCGTAGTGATGATGCCTGCGTTGTCCACCCGCCGGATGCGCTGATTGATGGTGTCGGCGATGTAGACGTTGCCGCCCTGCGCGAACACATCGCTGGGGTTTCGCAACCCCGCGGCCGTGGCAGGGCCGCCGTCGCCATGGAAGCTGGCAGTACCATCGCCGGCAAACGGCGCGAATGTACACGGGGCGGTGCACGGCGTGGCAATCTTCCAGATGCGCCCGCTCGCCGGATCGGCGACATAAACGGCGCGGCTGTCCGACGTCAAACCGGCCGGCTGCGCAACCCCCTGAAAGATCACGACATCTTCCACGTCGCCGGCCGTGCTGATCCGCCGAACCCGTTGCCGCGAGAGCTCGACCCAATATACCAGACCGTCGCCGCCCTCAGTCACGTCGTTGGGCGTCCACAGCCGCGCGGTCGTCGCCGAGCCGCCCCGCGTGCCGCGCACGCCGGAGCCCGCGATGCGGATGATGGAGCCGTCCGGCAGGAGCTTGCGCACGCTCACGCATTGCGTATCGGCGATGAGCAGCCCGCTGGGTGTCAAGCTGATGCCGCGCGGAAAGATCGCCGCAGACAGCGCCGGCCCGCCATCCCCACAGCCGCGCCCCGCTACGTCGCTGACCACGAACGCGGGTATCGATGCCGCTGACAGCGTGACCGCGGCGGCAACTGCCAGCCAAACAGCATAGCGATGCCACCGCATGACGCGACTAGCCGTCGCGCAGCGCCTGGCCCTGAATGCAGCGCGGCGACCACCGCGGCACACCGAACCGGACTCCATTGCTAGGTCCAGCATGGTACCCACGACCGCACGCTATGCGGAGATGACGAGCTGTTGCAAGAACCGACTGCCGACATGGGGTAACGCGATTACCGCGTTGCGCCACGGCGATGACGCGGCGCGGCTTCATTGCGCATTGGCTGGGCGCGCCGCTCTGCCCTCCGGCCGTCGGATTTCCAAGCGCTTCATCCGGCTGCGCAGCGTATTGGGATGGAGGCCGAGCATCTTGGCCGCGCCGTGGGGACCGTCGATGCGCCAGCCGGTTTCGTTCAAGGCCATGCGGATATGTCGCTTCTCCATGTCCGCCAAACTCAGGAGCCTGGACGACGTGTCCGCCGTGTCCGGTGGCGCAGCCGCTCGCGACTTCGGCTTCGGTTCGCCGAACCTGCCCTCACCGGCGAACACGTGTTCCGGGATCTAGTATCAAGCGAATAGGACCGGCGACTCCCGAGCATTGCCGCGTTTCTCCCCTCCGCGCGATGTGAGCTTGACCTGCTCCGGAGCCGGGCTGACCCTGATTCTCGAGGTGGGGCTCGGTGTCAAGGAAGCCGTCCGAGCCGCCCACGAGATTTCGTGGCCACGAAAAGCCGAGACCTCGCGGCGGGCGCTGGGCTCGGCTTGGGTGCGATTGCGATGTCCTTTCGCGGCTACCCGGTTTGGCGGGGAATGTGCTTTAGTCATTCCTGAACGGGGTGCAGCATCCGCCGAAGGGTGCTTGGCTCCGCGCCGACAAAGTCAGCCCCGCAAGATCACAACCGGAAGGGAGGATGCACATGCAGTTCAGCCTCATGATCGAAACCAATCCACAGGCTCCGGCGCTCGCGAAGCTGGCCGAAGAGAACGGCTTCAACTGTCTCTTCATGATCGACACGCATATCGGTTGGCGGGAGGTGGTCCCGTATTTGACCTTGTGCGCGCACCAGACGAAGCGGCTGCGCATCGGCACGCTGGTGACCAATCCGGTCACGCGCCACCCGACCGTGGTCGCGAGCTACTTCGCCACGCTGCAGGAGATCTCCAACGGGCGCATGGTCTGTGGCATCGCCAAGGGCGACTCCGCCACGCGCGTCATGGGCGAGCGGCAGGCGACCATGAAGGAGTTCCGCGAGGGGGTCGACCTGATCAAGCGGATGATGAACGGCGAGGAGATCCTGTACACGCCGAAACATCCCGACCGTTCGGCCTGGCTCAAGCAGGCCGGCGGCAAGCCGCTGAAGATCAAGTTCCACTGGTACAAGCCGCCCGCCAAGGTGCCGGTGTACATCGGTGGCTACGGCCCCAAGACCTTGCAGTTCGCCGGCGAGGTGGCGGACGCCGTGGTGGTGCAGGCGCCGAATCCCGATTCGCTGCGCTGGTCGCTCGGTCATGCGCACGCCGGCGCACGCCGCGTCGGTCGCGACCCGGCGACGTTGAAGACGGTGGTGTCGGGGCCGATCGTCCTCAACGACGACCTCAAACAGGCGCTGCGCGATGAGCGCTGGTTCGTGCAGGCCGTGTGGAACCACTCGGCGCACCTGCTCGAGCACTACCGGCGCGAGGAGCTGCCCGAGTGCATGACCCTCGGGCTGCCGCAGGATTTCCACAGCGATTACACCGAGCACATCATCCGCGATGCCGAGGAGCTCTCGCAGGTGCCCGAGCGCGCCGTCGACCTGCTCACGGTCAGCGGGCCCGCCAGCCGCTGCATCGAGCGGCTCGAACAGCTCAAGGCCGGGGGCGCCAAGGAGTTCATCCACTACGCGGTGGCGAGACCGATGGCGGAGCTCGAGGCCACGATCCGCCGCATCGGCAAGGAGATCATTCCGCATTTCAGCTGACCACCCGCTTTACCGCCGAGGGTGGGCCGTCTACACGTGCGGGCGGCGCGTCTCGCCGCCTCGGGAGGAGTTTGATGGGAGCCAGCATCGCCGGAGCATCGCTGAGACGCGTCGAGGGCCCGCGCGTCCTCACCGCCCAGGTAGAAGCGGGATCCTGGCTTCGAGGTGACGCGGCATGAAGCGAGTCGGGGTCGACGTCGGCGGCACCTTCACCGACCTGATCTACGTCGACGACGAGACGGGTGAGATCCGCGTCCACAAGCTACCCACCACGCCGCACGATCCGTCGCGCGGTACCGTGCAAGGGATCGAGGAGCTCTCGAAGGCCGCGGGGCAGAGCCCCGCGGCGCTCGACCAGGTGTTCCACGGCACGACGATCGCGACCAACATCGTCATCGAGCACTCGGGCGCCAAGGTCGGGTTGATCACCACCGAGGGCTACCGGGACATCCTCCACATCGCCCGGCACAAGAAGCCGTTCAACTTTTCAATCTACCAGGACTTGCCGTGGCAACGGTACCCGATCGTGCGGCGGCGCTACCGGTTGACGGTGCCGGAGCGCATCACCAAGGACGGCTCGGTGCTGGTGCCGCTCGACGAGGAGCGGGCGCGCGAGCAGGTCAGGAAACTGAAGCAGGCCGGCGTCGAGGCCGTCGCGGTCTGCTTCCTCTTCTCGTTCTTGAACCCGCAGCACGAGCAGCGGGTGGCGGCGATCCTGCGCGAGGAGTTCCCCGAGGCCTTTCTGTCCGTGTCCTCCGAGGTGCTGCCGCAATACCGCGAGTACGAGCGCTTCTCGACCGTCTGCCTCAACGCCTACGTCGGTCCCAAGGTGGCGACCTACGTGCGGCGCCTCGAATCGGAGCTGCGCGGGCTCGGAGTGAAGACGGGGGTCCACCTGATGACCTCGGCGAGCGGCGTGTCGACGGCGGAGGCGGCGACGGCACGGCCGGTCAACCTGCTCATGTCGGGTCCGGTCGCCGGCGTCGTCGGCGGGATCTGGGCCGGGAAACAGGCGGGCTACGAAAACGTGATCACGCTCGACGTCGGCGGCACCTCGGCCGACATCGGGCTGGCGCAGGAAGGTCGGCTGCGCATGAAGCACCTGCTCGACACCAAGGTCGGGCCCTATCAGGCGATGATTCCGATGGTCGACGTCGACACGATCGGCGCCGGCGGCGGCTCGATCGCCTACGTCGACCAGGGCGGCCTGTACCGCGTCGGGCCGCGCTCGGCGGGTGCCGACCCGGGTCCGGCGGCCTACGGGCGCGGCGGCACGGAGGCAACCGCGACGGACGCGATGGTCAACCTCGGATGGCTCTCGCCGGACGACTTCCTCGGCGGCGGCATGCGGCTGCGGCCCGAGCTGGCGCGCCGGGTCTTCCAGGAGGGCCCGGGAGCCGCGCTCGGGATGTCGGTCGAGGAGGCGTCGATGGGCGCCGTGCAGATCCTCACCCACTCGATGGTGCAGGCGATCGAACAGAACTCGGTGCGCAAGGGCTTCGACCCGCGCGATTTCGTGCTCGTCGCCGAGGGCGGGGCGGGCCCCCTCTTCGCCGCCCAGATCGCGCTCGAGGTGGGGACGCCACACGTGCTCGTCCCGCCCTATCCCGGGGTGACCGCGGCGATGGGGCTGCTCGCCACCGACATGGTCTACGAGTACGCGATGACGACGTACCAGCGCCTCTCGGCGCTCGACGCGCCCGCGTTGCAGCTCGCCTTCGAGCAGCTCGAGCAGCGCGCCATGGCCCAGCTCCGGGCCGATGGGGTCCCCACCGAGCGGAGCGTGCTCCAGCGCGTGGCCGACTGCCGCTACTTCGGCCAGGGCTACGAGCTCCGCGTCGAGGCCGGCTCCGGCGCGATCGACCACGACTGGGTGGAGCGGCTGCGGGCGGACTTCCATCAGATCCACGAGCGCGAGTATTCGCGCCGCTTCGAAGAGGCGGATATCGAGATCCCGAACATCCGCGTCCGCGGCGTCGGTCTCCAGCCGCCACTGGAGATTTCCGAGATCGAGCCGGGCAGCGACTCGGCCGAGGCGGCGCGCACCCGCGAGGGCGAGGCGTGGTTCCGCGTCGACGGCGCGCTGCGCCAAGTGCGCACGCGCTACTACGACCGCGCCAAGCTGCGGGCCGGCAACCGCCTGCACGGGCCGGCGATCATCAATCAGTACGATTCGACGACGGTGATCCCGCCGGGGCTCTCCGCGCATGTAGACCGCTATGGCAATATCGTGATCACCATCGGTTCCGCCGCGGGTGTCGAGGCGGGCGCGGTGGGGACGGAGGCGAAGACATGAGCATGACGGAATACGTGGCCGGCCGCCTGCCGGGGCCGCCCACCCGCAAGCGCGTCGAGGTCGACCCGGTCACCCTGCGCGTGCTCGGTGGCGCATTCAACGCGGTCGCCAAGGAGATGGCGGGCGTGCTCTTCCGCATGAGCTACTCCTCGATCATCCGCGAGTCGGAGGATATCGGCGCCGGCATCTTCGATGCCGAGGGGCGCGAGTTCTGCGAGTCCGACTCGTCGCCGATGCACATCGGCTCGCTGCCCTGGTACATCCGCGGTTTCCTGCGCACGCTCGGCGGCGCCGGGAACATCGCGGAGGGGGACGTGATCGTCCACAACCACCCCTACTTCGGCGCCTCCCACACGCCGGACCTCGGCATGGCCGTGCCGATCTTTGACGCCGGCGAGCTCCTCGGCTTCGCCGCCGTGACCGCGCACCTGCTCGACGTCGGGGGCTCGTTCCCGGGCGTGAACGCCGACGCGTTCGACGTGTACGCCGAGGCCAAGCTGTACAACGGCCTGCGCTGGTACCGCCGCGGGGAGCTGAATCAGGACCTCGACCGGATGATCTTCGAGAATACCCGTACGGAGACGATGAACCGCGGCGACGTGAAGGCCATGCTCGCCGCCTGCCAGCTCGGGCGCGACCGCTTCCTGCGCCTCGTCCAGCGCTACGGCGCCGACGTGGTGATGAGCGCGGCGTATGACTGGATGGATTACTCCGAGCGGATGCTGCGGGCCGAGATCGCGAAGGTTCCCGACGGGGTCTACGAGGCGCCGACGGGTTGGCTCGACGACGACGCCCGCAACCGCGGCGTTCGCCTCAAGGTGGCGACCAAAGTGATCGTCAAGGGCGACGAGGTCATCATCGACCTGACCGGCTCCAATGACGAGGTGCCGACCGGCTACAACGTGCCCTTCGAAGGCTCGGTCCTCGTCGGCGCCTATTTCGCCGTGCGCACCATCCTGCTCGACGAGGCCACGTTCCCGGAGCACGTGCCGCAGAACGAAGGCTGCTTCCGGCCGGTGACGGTGATCGCGCCGAAAGGGTCCATCTACAACCCGAATTTCCCCCGCGCCTGCTTCTCGCGCTTCTGCCAGGTGCAGCGCATCGTCGACAACACCATCCTGGCGCTGGCGGACGCGGTGCCGGGCCAGGTCACCGGCGGCAACTCGGCCGGCACGAACTTCTACTGCTACTCCGGCTTCCTCGAGCAGAAGGGCGAGTACTGGATCTACCTCGAGGTCAACGAGGGCTCCTACGGCGGCCGCCACGGGAAGGACGGGCTCGACTCCGTCGACAACCTGATGGCGAACACGCGCAACAACCCGATCGAAGAGCTGGACATGCGCTTCCCGGTGCGCTGCGAGCAGTACGAGCTGCGCCCCGAGGCGGCGGCACCCGGGAAGTGGCGCGGCGGCATCGGCATCGTGAGGCGAAACCGGATGCTCGTCGACGGAACGTGCTCGTCGGAGGGCGAGCGCATGCACGACGCGCCGCGCGGCATCTTCGGCGGCTGGGACGGGCTCGTAGCCTCGTGCCGGAAGAACCCGGACACGGCACGGGAGGAACGCCTGGAGGCGAAGGTGACGGGGATCCCCTTACGGGCGGGAGAGCTGATCGAGATCCGCGTGCCGAGCGGGGCCGCGTATGGCAACCCGCTCGAGCGGGTGCCCGAGCTGGTGCGCGAGGACGTGCTGGACGACTTCACCACGATCGAGCTCGCCCGCGACGCCTACGGCGTCGTGTTCAAGGACCCGCACACGCTCGAGATCGATGTGCAGGCGACGGCGCGGCTGCGCGCCGAGCTGGCCGCGAAGCCGCGGTACAGTTCGCTCACGACCTACTACCAGGAGCGCGGGTTGCGGCGCTGCAACCCGCCGACCTCGATCGCCGGTAACAAGGAGTTCGGGCTCGAGTGAGCGAACGCTTGACAGGATCACGTGCGCAGACGGTGAAAGGAGTCCAGTCGTGAAATACATCGGGCAACCCATTCCGGCCTTGAATAACCGTATCCTCGCCGCCGGCCAGGCGACCTTCGTTGCCGATGTCCCGCTGGTCAATACCGCTCATCTGACCATGCTCCGCAGCGCCCATGCCCATGCGCGGATTCGGTCGATCGACACCAGTCGGGCCCGCCAGCTCCCCGGCGTCCTGCTCGTGCTGACGGGAGCGGACCTGCGCGCGGTGATGCCTCCCACGCCCTTGGCGGCGGATCCAGCCGTGCTCGGCGGCAACACGGTCACCGTGTATCCCCTGGCGGTCGATCGGGTGCGCTACGTCGGCGAGCCGGTCGCCGCCGTGGTCGCGGACGACAAGTTCGCCGCCTACGCCGCCTTGGAGCTGATCGATGTCGACTACGAGCCCTTGCCGGTGGTCACCGACGCGGTCAAGGCGTTGGAGCCGGGCAGCCCGCTGGTCGAGCCGGACTGGGGCAGTAACATCCTGCTGCACAAGTCCTTCACCCGCGGCGACTTCGCCAGTGCGCTGCAGCGCGCCGATGGCGTGTTGCGAGGCACGGTCAAGGCGCACCGCTATGGGGCGGTGCCGATCGAGCCGCGGGCCTACGCGGCCTCCTATCATCCCTATCTCGACGAGCTGACGGTGTGGGCGTCGACGCAGATGCCACACTCGGTACGCGGCTACATCGCGATCGTGTTGGGCATGAGCGAGACCAGCGTGCGCGTGATCCAGCCGCATGTCGGCGGCAGCTTCGGTCTCAAGGTGCCGCCGTTCCCGGAGGAAATCCTGGTGGCGTACTTCAGCCGGGCGTTGCGGCGGCCGGTGCGGTGGATCGAAGAGCGCGGCGAGCATCTCGCGGTGTCCTCGCATTCGCGCGAGGAAACGCTGTCCTACACCGCCGGCTACCGCAGCGACGGGACCGTCATCGCGCTGGACGTGCGCGTGGTGGCCGACGTCGGCGCCCCGTCGGCGGTCGGCGGCTGGCCGATGTCGTTCGTCTCCGCGTTCGTCATCCCCGGCCCGTACAAGATCGACGACTGCAACGTGGAGCTCTATTCGGTGGTGACCAACAAGGCCCCGTGGACCCCCTATCGCACCTTCGGCAAGGACGCGGCGAATTACGTCATGGACCGGATCATGGACAAGGTGGCGCGGGCGTCGGGCCGTGACCGCGCCGAGGTTCGTCCGCGCAACTTCGTCCCGCCCGATGCGTTTCCGTTCCGCCAGGTCTCCGGCGCGGTGCTCGACAGCGGGAACTACGGCGCGGTGTGGGATCGCCTGCTCGAGGCGATCGATTACCGCGGCTTCGCCAAGCGGCAACAAGAAGCCAGGCAGAGCGGGCGATACCTGGGGATCGGCATCACCTTCGAGCTCACGCCGGAAGGCGGTGCGATCCCGCACTCCCGGTTGATCCAGGGCTACGACGGAACGACCGTGCGGGTGAGCCCCGAGGGCCGCGTCACGGTGCTCACCGGCGTGACGTCGCCCGGCTCCGGGAACGAGACCGGCATCGCGCAGATCGTCGCCGACGAGTTGGGCGTCGACCTCGCCGAGGTGAAGGTCATCCAGGGCGATACGCAGTCGTGCCCCTTCGGGTTGG
Organism: uncultured Binatia bacterium (SeqCode); assembly: GCA_964475125.1. Taxonomy (GTDB): domain Bacteria; phylum Desulfobacterota; class Binatia; order HRBIN30; family CADEER01; genus CAYYWP01. Next base: position 52,688 of record CAYYWP010000002.1, read on the forward strand.
GGAACGGCAGCTCGCGCAGCGTGATGATGGGCGGCGGCGCCGGCGCGCTGGCCGCCCAAGACCTGCGCGAAAAACTCCTCACCGTGGCGGGAAAGATGTTGGAGGTGGCGCCGCAGGACTTGGACGGCGAAGGCGGGGTCATTCAGGTGCGAGGCGCGCCACAGCGCAAGGTCACCATCGCCCAGGTGGCGGCGGAGATTTACCGCCACACGTACGGGCCGGCGGCGGAGGGGGTCGAGCCGGGCCTCGAGGTGACGCGTTACAGCCGCATCGGCAATCTCCACCATCAGCCGGAGAAGCACGATGGCCATTTCAGCATGTATCCCACCTGGCCGAACGGGGCCTGCGGGGTCATCGTCGAGGTCGATCGCGACACCGGACTCGTCAAGCTGCTGCGCTGCGTGTTCGTGCACGACTGCGGGACGGTCATCAACCCATTGCTGGTCGAGGCCAACGTGCACGGATCCTTGGCGCAGGCATTCGGTGGCGCGCTGTACGAACGGCACGTCTATGACGAGGCCGGGCAGTACCAGACCGCCACGTTGATGGACTATACGCTACCGACTGCCGTCGAGCTTCCGAGCTTTGAGATGGCGCACCTCTGCACTCCCTCGCCGTTTACCGGCCTCGGCACCAAGGGCGCCGGGGAGTGCGGCATGAGCGCCCCGATCACCGCCCTGATCGGCGCGGTCGAGAACGCGCTGGCCGACTTCAACGTCGTCCTCGACGAGACCCCCGTCACGCCCGACCGCGTCTGGAAGGCGATCCAGGACGGGATGGCGAAGGCGTAACGACCATATCCGGACGGTACGGACGGGCTCGCCCCAGCGCGCGCCGGGCACGGCACCATGAGCTATATCGGACAACGCATTCCGTCCTTCACCAACCGGGTGCTGGCCGCCGGCCAGGGCACCTTCGTCGGCGACGTTCCGCTGGCGAACGCGACCGCGCTCGCGATCTTGCGCAGCCCGCATGCCCATGCGCGCGTTCGTGCCATCGACACGCGGCGCGCGCGCCAACTCCCCGGAGTGCTCGCGGTCCTGACCGGCGCCGACGTGCGCGCCGCGATGGGGCCGACGCGCTGGGCGGCCGATCCGGCGGATATGGGGGGCCACTCGCTCCCGGCCTACCCCTTGGCCGGGGAGCGCGTCCGGTTCGTGGGGGAGGCCGTGGCGGCGGTGGTCGCCGAGGACAAGTACACCGCCTACTGGGCGCTCGGTCAGATCGACGTGGACTACGAGCCCCTGCCCGCGGTCACCGACGCGGTCAAGGCGCTCGAGCCCGACAGCCCGCTCGTGGAGCCGAGCTGGGGGACCAACGTCATGCTGCAGAAGTCGTTCACGCGCGGCGACTTCGCGGCGGCGCTGACGCGCGCCGACGGGGTGGTGAAAGGGACCGTCGAGGCGCACCGCTACGCGCCGGTGCCGCTCGAAGCGCGTGGATACGCGGCGGCATACGATCCCTACCAGGACAAGCTGACGATCTGGTCGTCGACGCAGATGCCGCACTCGTTGCGCCAGTTCGTCGCCGAGACATTGCGCCTCCGCGACACCGACATCCGCGTCATTCAACCGCACGTCGGCGGCGGCTTCGGCCTCAAGATCGCGCCGTTTCCGGAGGAGATTCTGGTCGCCCATCTCAGCCGCACGCTGCAGCGGCCGGTGCGGTGGCTCGAAGAACGCAGCGAGCACCTGATGGCGGGAGGCCACGCGCGCGAGGAAACGCTGTCGTTCACCGCCGGGTATCGCAACGACGGGACGGTCATCGCGCTCGACGTCGATATCGTCGCCGACGTCGGTGCGCCGGCGGGATTGTGCGGTTGGATACAATCGTTCGTGACCGCCTTCTGCGTGCCGGGCGCCTACAAGATCGACGACTGCAACGTCCGGATGCGCACGGTGGTGACCAATAAGGGGCCCTGGAGCGGCTACCGCGCCATGGGCAAGGAAGCCGCCTCGTATCTGATGGACCGCATCATGGACAAGGTCGCGCGGGCGCTCGGCCGGGATCGGGCCGAGGTCCGGATGCGCAACTTCGTCCCGGTCGATGCGTTCCCCTTCCGTCAAGTCGGCGGCGGCGTCCTCGACAGCGGCAATTACCCCGCGGTGCTGAACCGGATGCTCGACGCGATCGACTACACGCACTTCCCGCAGCAGCAGCAGCAGGCCCGGAACGAGGGGAAATACCTCGGCCTCGGCATTGCCTTCGAGCTCACGCCGGAAGGTGGGGCGGTCCCGAGCTCGTTTCTCCAAGGCTACGACGGCACGACCGTCCGCGTCAGTCCCGAGGGTCGCGTCACGGTGCTCACCGGGGTGACGTCACCCGGCTCGGGGAACGAAACCGGGATCGCCCAGATCGTGGCAGACGAGCTGGGAGTGGACATCGACGAGGTGCGCGTGATCCAGGGCGATACCGACGCCTGTCCGTTTGGCCTCGGGAACTACAGCTCGCGTAGCATCATGATGGGCGGCGGCGCGGCGCTGCTGGCCGCCCGCGACCTGCGCGGCAAGATTCTTGCGGTGGCCGGCAAGATGCTGGAGGTGGCGCCGCACGACTTGGACATCGCCCGTGGGGTCATTCAGGTGCACGGCGCGCCGGAACGGAAGGTGACCGTCAGGGACGTCGCCGCCGAGGTCTACCGCCATACCTACGGCCCAGCCGCGGAAGGCGTCGAGCCAGGCCTCGAGGCGAGCCGTTACAGCCGCATCGGCAACGTGTATCACCAGCCCGAGAAACAGGACGGCAAGTTCAGCATTTACCCGACCTGGCCGAATGGGGCGTGCGGCGTCGTGGTGGAAGTCGACCGCGACACCGGACGCGTCACGCTCCTGCGTTGTGCCTTCGTGCACGACTGCGGCACCATCATCAACCCGCTGCTCGTCGAGGCCAACCTGCACGGCGGATTGGCGCAGGGATTGGGCGGCGCCGTCTACGAACGCCACGTGTACGACGACGCGGGACAGCTCCAAACCGCAACGCTGATGGACTACACCATGCCCACCGCGGTCGACCTGCCGCGCTTCGAGCTCGGCCACCATGAGACGCCCTCGCCGTACACCAACCTCGGCACCAAGGGGGCGGGGGAGTCGGCGATCGTCGCGCCGCTCGCGGCGGTGGTCGGCGCGGTCGAGAACGCGCTGTCCGACTTCAACGTCGTCATCGACGAAACGCCGGTGACGCCCGATCGCGTGTGGAAGGCGATTCGGGAAGGGATGGCGACGGCATCGCGTCGTGCGCCGGTGCACCCGCAATCGTCGTAGAGAGAGGAACCGATGGCAGACGGAGCGCAAGCCAGGGCCCGTCGTTGGCCGGGAAGCCGGGGGTTGTGAGGAGACAACGTGACAGGACATGCTGAGACTGGTCGGCGCGACCCGAAATCATCGGGTGCCTCGCCGCCATTGGAACAGGCGCTGATTCGGTTCATTCAGGAAATGCGCCTCGATCGTCTCGGCCAGGGGGTTCGGGCGGCGGTCAGTTGCCTCCTGCGCGATCAGCTGGCGGTGCAAATCGGCAGCGCGAGCTTGCCGTGGTCCCAACGAGTGCTGGCCTACGCGAGAGCGCGGCAGCGTCCGGGCCGCAGCCGCGTGGTGGCGAGCGGCGTGCAGATGAGCGCCGCCGATGCGGCGTTCGTCAATGCGATCTACGGGCACGGCTTCGAATATGACGACGCGCATCGCGCCAGCGCGAGCCATCCGGGTCCCTGCGTGGTTGCCACGGCCTTGGCCCTCGGCGAAGAGCTGAACGCCTCGCTCGACGAGGTCATCGCGGCGATCGTCGCTGGCTACGAGGTCTACACCCGCATCGGCTGCCTGGCGGCTCCGGACCTCCTCAAGCGCGGCTTCCACCCGCACGCGATCCTGTCCAGTTTCGGCGCCGCCGCCGCGACGGCGAAACTGCGGCGACTCGACGCGGAGACGACGCTGCATACGCTGGCGATCGCGGTCAGTCACGCGTCCGGGGTGACGGAGTACAGCTCGACTGGCGGGTCGGTGAAGCGGGTCCATTCCGGCATGGGCGTGCGCAGTGGGATGATCGCTGCCGACATGGCGCAATTCGGCATCACCGGGCCGCGGGCGTTCCTCAGCGGGGCCAAGGGCTTCTTTCGCACCTTTCTGCAGCGCACGGCCGGAGCCGATCCCGAGCGGTGGTTCGGTGCGGAGCACGGCTTCGAGGTCGAGAAGATCTGGCTCAAGCCGTATTGCTGTTGCGGCTGCATCCACGCCTATCTCGATGCGATCCGCCCGTTTACCGCCCGGCTCGCCGAGATCGCGGAAGTGTCGGTGCGGATCCAGCCCTCCGCCAACGTCATCGTCGGCACCGCCAACGCCAATGCCTATGAACCGCAAACCATCGAGAACGTGCAGTTCAGCTTGCCGATCCAGATGGCGTTCGCGTTGCTGGGCTACGGCAACGGCATGCGCGTCCATCTCGATTATCTGGACGGAAAACTGGATATGGATACCGTGACCGCGACGGCGCGTCGGATTCGTCTCGTCGAGGCACCCGAGCTGGACGAGCAGTACGCCGGCAAGTTCGTCGCCGACGTGACCGTGCACTTTGGCAACCGGCAATCGGAGCACGTCTTCGTCGAGGATCCGGTCGGGACCGCCGAAAAGCCGATGCCGGAGTCAGACCAGGACGCGAAGTTCATGGAATTGACGGCGAACGTCCTGGGTGGTGAGCGCGCCAGTGCGCTGCTGAGCGCCCTACGGGCGCTCGACCCCCGCATGGCGGTGACGGAGCTCACCGCCATGTGCGCGCTGTGACGCGACGCCGGACGAGGACGACAGGAGAGAACGAATGAGCGCGGCCCCGATGAAACCCATCCGATCCTTCCTGTTCGTGCCGGGCAACAAGCCGAGCTGGATGGAGAAGGCGGCGGCGGCGAAAGCGGACGCGCTCATTCTCGATCTCGAAGACAGTGTGCCGCCCGACTCGAAGGCCGAGGCGCGGGGGATCGTGCAGTCGAAGCTCGCCTGGCTGGCCGAACACCGCCAGCGCACCTTCGTGCGGATCAATCGCAGCCCGCATCTCTACGACTTCGACGACATCCTGGCGGTGGTCGGGCCGCACGTCGAGGGCATCGTGATCCCCAAGCCGATCGGTCCGGAGGATGTCGATTGCGTCTCGATGATGCTGTCCGAGGCCGAGTTCCGGAAGGGCGTGCCGATCGGATCGACCCGCGTCGTGCCGCTGCTCGAAACCGCGCGCGCCATGCAGCTCGCCTATGAGATCGCCCTGCGCGATCGGGTCTCCGCGCTCTGCGGTTCCACCGCCAAGAATGCCGACGTCGCGCGCGCGCTCGGGTTCGTCTGGTCGCCCGAGGGGCGCGAAACGCTCTACCTCAAGTCGCGCGCCGTCATGGCGGCGCGCGCCGCGGGCAAGTTGCCGATCGGCGGGGTGTGGCAGCAAGTGCACGACCTCGAGGGCCTGCGAAAATCGGCCCAACAGGACCGCGCCCTGGGCATGACCGGCGAGCTCGTGCTGCATCCGTCGAACGTCGCCATCCTCAACCAGATCTACTGCCCCTCCGCCGAGGAGGTGGCCTATTATGAGGGCATGATCGTCGCCCACGAACAGGCGCAGGCGGAAGGGCGTGCCGCCACCATTTACGACGGCGAGCACATCGATATCGCCCACGTGCAGACCGCCAGGGAGATCATCGCCCTCGCCCGCAGCTACCGCAGCTGAGATGGGTAGGCGACGGCGCGTGCACGGGCGCGAACAGGCCTGACCGAAGAGAGACCGCCGATGACCAGTGAATCGACTGCCGCCGGCGCGGCACACGGGGCGCGCGAGCGCAACCTCGACGAGATCCGCACCGCGGCACGCACGCTGGCGCGCCGGTTTCCGCTCTCCTACTGGCGGGAACACGACAAGGAGGGGAAGTACCCGTGGGATTTCGTCCACGCCTTCGCCGCCGGCGGGTGGATGGGCATTCTCATCCCCGAGGCGTACGGCGGCATGGGGCTGGGGGTGACGGAAGCAGCGGTCATGCTGGGCGAGATCACCGAATCCGGCGCCGGCATGAGCGGGGCATCCGCCATCCACTTCTACGTCTTCCCACCCCAGCCGATCGTGCGGCACGGCTCCGAAGCGATGAAGCGAAAATACCTGCCGGCGCTCGCCAAGGGCGAGTTGCTCATGGCGTTCGGCGTGACAGAACCCACGGCCGGCGTCGACACCTCGCGCATCCGCACCAAGGCGGAACGGCGCGGGGATGTTTGGGTCATCGATGGCCAGAAGGTGTGGACGACGAACGCGCAGAACGCGCGCAAGATCCTCATCCTGGCCCGCACGTCGCCGCGCGACGAACGGCGCCCGCTCGACGGGATGACGTTGTTCTTCGCCGACCTCGACCGCGAGCGCTGCGACGTGCGCGTCATCGACAAGCTCGGCCGCGCCGCGGTGGATTCGAACGAGGTGTTCATCGACGGCCTGGAGGTTCCCAACGACGATGTGGTCGGCGAGGTCGGGCGCGGCTTCCACTACCTGCTCGACGGCCTGAACCCCGAGCGCATCGTAGTCGGCATGGAAGGCGTCGGCATCGGTCGCGCCGCGTTGGCCCTGGCGGTCGCGTACGCCAACTCGCGCGTCGTGTTCGAGCGGCCGATCGGACAGAACCAGGCGGTCGCGCACCCCTTGGCGGAGTGCTGGATCCGGCTCGAAGCGGCCGAGAGCGTCGCCATGAAAGCCGCGGCGCTCTACGACAGCCATCAATCGTGTGGCGCGCAGGCGAACGCGGCGAAGTTCCTCGGTGCCGAGGCCGGCTTCGACGCCTGCGACCAGGCCATGCAGACGCACGGCGGCTATGCGTACTCGAAGGAGTACCACATCGAGCGATTGTGGCGCGAAGTGCGCTTGCTCAGGCTCGCTCCCATCTCGCAGGAAATGGTGCTCAACTTCGTCTCGAACAAAGTGCTCGGCTTGCCCAAATCCTATTGACGCCGAAGGCGCGGATTGAGCGAGACCAGAGGAGACGGCATGCCGACTCGAGGCCCCCGGCCGTTGGACGGCATCAGAGTCCTGGACCTGACCGTCGCGCTGGCGGGGCCCTACGGATCGATGCTGCTCGGTGGCATGGGGGCGGAGGTCATCCGCATCGAAGCGCCCGGCGGCGGCGACATCGCGCGCACCAATCCGCCGTTCGTCGGCCGTCGCGGGGTGAACTTCGGCGCCAAGGCCGAGGATGAGGTATCGCTGTCGATCCTCAACCGGACGCGCAACAAGCAGAGCATCACCCTCGACCTCAAATCCGAGCCCGGCCGCGAGATCTTCCTGCGCCTGGCCAAACGAGCCGACGTGGTGTTCGAGAACATGAGCGAGGGGACGGTCACCAGGCTGGGCGTGGACTACGAAAGCGTCCGCCGCGCCAACCCGGCGATCATCTACGCCTCGCTCAGCGCCTTTGGCGAACCGAGTACGTTCCCCGGGCTGAAGGGCATGGACATCCTCGTGCAGGCCCTGAGCGGCCTGATGGAGGTGACCGGCTTTGCCGACGGCCCGCCGACGCGCTGCGGGATTCCCATCGCCGACCTGGTTGCGCCCCTGTACGCGGTCAACGGCATCTTGGCCGCGTTGCTCTATCGGGCCCGGACTGGCGAAGGGCAACACGTCAAGGTCTCCATGCTCGACTGCCTCGCCTCGCTGGTTGCCGAGGAGCACTTCGACGTCGCCGTCTCGGCCGGCCACGCGATGCGCTCGGGGAATTTCCACGATCGCCTCACGCCGTTCGGCATCTATCGGACACGGGATGGATACGTGGCCATCGCGGCGCTGCGGCCGGACTGGATGCAGGCCCTGCTCGACGCCATTGGGCAGCCCGAGCTGATGAACGATCCGCGCTTCAGCAGCCGCGGACCGCGCATGCGCCACGCCGCGGCGCTGAACGCGATCATCGAGGAGTGGACGAGCCACCTGAGCTCGGAGGAGGTGCTGCGGGAGCTGTTCGAGAAACGCGGAGTGCCTTCGGCGCGCGTCCGCAACCCGCTCGAGATGCTGCGGGATCAGCGCCTGCACGAGCGCGGCGCGATCATGCGCTTGCAGGCGCCGCAGCTCGGGGCGATCGACGCGGTCGGGATGGGGTTGCCGATTCAATTCTCGAAGACCATGGCGCAATTCGACCAACCGGCCACCGAGCTCGGCGCGGCCAACGAGCAGGTGTATGGCGAGCTGCTGAACCTGTCCAAGGACGAGATCGCGCAGCTGCGCGCCGCCGGCATCATCTAGCAGGATGCTGAAAAGCCCCTCCCCATGCTTCGACGGGCTCAGCATGAGCGGAACCCCGCCCCGATCTCATTGCACTTCTCCGCTCACCCTGAGCTCGTCGAAGGGTGAGCGGCGGGGTTTTCGGCAGCCTGCGAGATCTCGGGTTCGTCGGCGGCGATGTCGATGCGCGGCGCGAACACCGTGCAGGGACTAGAGGAGCGGCCAGTGGGACCATTAGCGGGTGTGCGCATCGTGGAGCTTGCCGGCATCGGGCCGGGGCCGCTGTGCGCCATGTTGCTCGCCGACCTGGGTGCGACCGTGATCCGGGTCGATCGGCAGGCGCCCTCGGGCCTCGGCATACCGCGGCCGCTGCGGTTCGATCTGGTGCTGCGGAATCGGAAGTCGATCCGGGTCGACCTGAAAGACCCGGCTGGCGTCGCCCTCGTGCTCGACCTCGCCGCGAGGGCGGATGCGTTGATTGAGGGCTTTCGCCCCGGGGTGGCGGAGCGGCTTGGACTCGGTCCGGACGAATGCCTGCGCCGGAATCCGAAGCTGATCTACGGGCGCGTCACCGGCTGGGGGCAGGAGGGGCCACTCGCTCAGTCGGCAGCGCACGACATCAACTATATCGCCATCACGGGCCTGCTGAGCGCCATCGGACGCCACGGGCAGCCGCCGTCGATCCCGCTGAACCTCATCGGCGACTATGCGGGCGGATCGCTCTACCTCGCGCTCGGCATCCTCGCCGGCATCATCGAGGCACGCATCTCCGGCAAAGGCCAAGTCGTCGACGCCGCGATAGTCGACGGGGTGGCGTCGATGCTGACCGTCCTGGTCGGCATGCGCGCGGCCGGCATGGTCACCGGCGAGCGCGGCGCAAATCTCCTCGACTCGGGCGCGCCGTTTTACGAGGTCTACGAGTGCGCCGACGGCAAGCATGTCTCGGTCGGCCCGGTCGAGCACAAGTTCTATCTCCAGCTGCTGCAGCGTCTTGGGCTGGACGAGTCCGCACTGGGCGATCAGATGGATACACGCAATTGGCCGCAGGCCAAGCGCGTGCTCGCGGCCAAGTTCAAGACGAAGACGAGGGCGGAGTGGACGGCACTGCTCGAGGGGACGGACGTGTGTTTCGCCCCTGTCCTGGATCTCCAGGAGGCGTACGAGCACCCGCACCTCAAGGCGAGGAAGACGTTCATCGACATCGCCGGCGTGACACAGCCCGCGCCCGCGCCTCGTTTTTCGAGGACCGCGCTCGCCACTCCGGAGCCGCCGGCGGAATTGAGCGGCGCGAATGCGGCAGCCGCGCTGCGCGATTGGCTTTCGGAACCTGAGATTGCGGCGCTCGCCGCTGCTGGAACCTTCAGTTAGCGTTGATCGGACAAGAGGAATTCAACGCGTAGTCGCGGAGGCCGCAGAGAACGCGGAGGGGCTGGCATGATGCTGAACAACCCGCCGCTCACCCTTCGACGGGCTCAGGGTGAGCGGCGGGTTGTTCAGCAAGAGAGTGAACCCCGAACCCAATTGACGATGACGATGGGTCAGCGCTCCAACTCATGCACGCTGCCTCTGCGTCTCTGTGTTGAGGTGTGACGACTCATGTCCGAGCTCAATGACGACGCCTGGTATCCCGAGCCGCGCCACATCCAGAATGCGCATGTCTCGGCATTGGGGCAGGCACTGAACGTAGCCGACTTCGACAGCCTGCGCGCCTTTTCGCTTCGGCATCCGGCCGAGTATTGGAAGACCGCGATCGATTTCTTGGGCATCGCCTGGTCCATCCAGCCGAGCGCGTACGTCGACCTCAGCCGCGGGATGGAATTCCCGGACTGGTTCCCGGGCGGGGAGCTGAACTGGGTCGACACGGTGCTGGCGTGGGGCGACCGTTCCGAGACGGCGAGTCGCCGGGCGGTGATCGCGGAGCGGGAGGACGGCAGTTGCCGGGCCATCAGTTTCGGCGAACTGGCGGCGGCGGTTCGCTGCGCTGCGGCTGGCCTGCGGCGACACGGTGTGCGCCGCGGCGATCGCATCGGCTTGCTGTGCGAGAACGGAATCGAGGCGACGGTGGCGCTGCTGGCGCTGTCGTACCTCGGGGCGATCGTCGCGCCGCTGTTCAGCGGCTTCGGCGTCGACGCCATCATCTCTCGTCTGGAGCCCAGCGGCGCGCGCGGGCTGATCGCGACGACCGGGTTTCAGCGCCGCGGTCGGTCTATCGACATGGTGCCGACCATCGCCGAAGCACTGCAACGCCTGCCCGACGTCGATCTGGTCCTCTGGAAGCCAAGCGGTGACGCCGCGGTTCCGGCGGGCGGCGTTGCGTGGCAGGAGATCGCAGACACGCCTCAGGATGGCGGTCGTGCCGCCAGGATGTCGCCCGACGATCCCTTCATGGTGATCTACACCTCGGGCACCACCGGCAAGCCCAAGGGCGCCGTGCACACCCACGGCGGCTTCCCGCTCAAGATCGCGCACGACTCGGCCGTGCACTTCGACGTCGGACGCGGGGATGTGTTCTGCTGGCCGGCGGACATGGGGTGGGTGGCCGGTCCGCTCGTCCTGGCGGCGGCGCTGCTGCGCGGTGCGACGCTGGTGTTGTACGACGGCGCGCCCGATTTCCCGGACTGGTCGCGCATGTCGCGGCTGATCGAACGCCATCGCGTGACGCATTACGGATCGTCTCCCACGCTGATTCGCGGTCTGGCCGCGAACGCGTCCGTCTCGTTGGCAGGCGACAGGTCAAGCGTGGAATTGCTCATCACGGCGGGTGAGGTCATCGATCCCGAGCACTTCACCTGGTTCCGGCAGCACTTCGCCCAGGCCGGCAGCCCCGTGATCAACTACACCGGCGGGACGGAGGCCTCCGGGGGGTTGCTGTCCAGCGTCGTGGTGAAGCCGATCAGGCCCGGCGGTTTCAACACGGGGTCTCCCGCGGTCGACGTGGCCGTGGTCGACTCGGCCGGCCAGCCGCTGATCGGTACGGTTGGCGAGCTGGCCATCCGCGCCCCGTTCGTCGGCATGACGCGTTCCTTCTGGCAGGATGACCAGCGCTACCTCGAAAGCTACTGGCGAACCGTCCCGGGCATGTGGATTCATGGCGATCTGGCGCTGCAGACGGACAACGGCTTCGTCCTGCTTGGTCGTTCCGACGACACGATCAAGGTTGCCGGCAAGCGCTTGGGGCCAGCGGAGGTGGAGGAAATCCTGTTGGAACTCGCCGAGGTTCACGAAGCCGCCGCGGTCGGCATCGGGGACGCAAGCAAGGGCGAGCGGCTGGTCGTATTTATCGTCCCGGTCCCCGCCTGGGCGGGTAATCGTCAGGGCCTCGCGGCGACGGTCACCGGCCATGTCGAACGGCGCTTGGGCAAGCCGTTCAAGCCGAGCACGGTGCATTTCGTCACCCAGCTCCCCAAGACGCGCAGCGCCAAGGTCATGCGGCGTCTGATCCGTCGCCTATACAGCCATCAGCCGCTCGGGGACCTGTCGGCGCTGGACAATCCGGCCTCACTCGAGGAGATACGCTCGCTGGTCGGCAAGGCATAGTGTGTCCGGTCTCCTGACCGAGGGCAGACGCTGCGCGCGCGCTACCAGAGGATTCCCATGACCGATCGCTATTCGCGTTACACGTCGCTGGCTATCGACCGGCCCGCCGACGGGGTGCTGCGCCTCACGCTCAATCGTCCCGAGCGGCTCAACGCGCTCGATCGCGACGGGCATCGCGAGTTGACGGAGATCTGGCGCGATGTGCATCAGGACCCCGAGGTGCGGGCCGTGCTCCTGTGCGGCGCGGGCAAGGCCTTTTCCGCCGGCGGGGATTTCGAGCTGGTCGGCGAGTTGATCGCCGATTTCGATGCCCGCGTGCGGCTGTGGCACGAAGCCCGCGACCTGGTCCACAACATTCTCGATTGTTCCAAGCCCATCGTCTCGGCGATCCACGGCCCGGCCGTCGGCGCCGGACTGGTGGCGGCATTGCTGGCGGACATTTCGGTGGCGGCGAAGACCGCGCGCATCGTCGACGGGCACACCCGGTTGGGGGTGACCGCCGGCGATCATGCCGTGATCCTCTGGCCGCTCTTGTGCGGCATGGCCAAGGCAAAGTACCACCTGCTGCTGTGCGAACCGGTGAACGGCGAAGAGGCCGAGAAGATGGGACTCGTCTCCTTGGCGGTCGATGAGCACGAGCTGCAGCAGAGGAGTCTGGATATTGCGACGCGCCTGGCCAACGGGGCGCCAACCGCGATCCGCTGGACCAAACACGCGCTCAACAACTGGATGCGCTCGGCCGGCCCTTCGTTCGACGCCTCGCTCGCACTGGAGCTGCTGGGCTTCAGCGGTCCCGAGGCCAAGGAGGGCCTGGCGTCCTTCCGGGAAAAACGACCGCCGGCCTTTTCGCCCAAGCGACGCTGAGGCCCTCCGCATATCTTTCCTCGCGGTGCCTGTGCGCGCCGTCTGCTTCGCAACTACACGCCCAACGGCGTCGTGTTGGGGTTGCCGTTTCGACGTCGTTGCGCCAAGTTTGTCTTGACAGGGGTCCGGTGTGGCCGGTCAGAGCCAGGTGGTTCCTCCCGATGAGGTCGCGGCGACGATCGCGGTGTCGTCGTTCGAAAACCCGTCGGGCGATCCGGAGCAGGACTACTTCGCGCGAGGATTCGTCGAGGACGTCGTCACCGAACTGTCGCGGTTCCCGACGCTCGAGGTGATTCACCCGCACACCTCGTTTGCCGTCGCCGGCAGCCGCCTGCCCGAGGCCTTGCGCGCCGACTACCTCCTCCAGGGCAGCGTTCGGCGGCTCGGGGAGACCGTCCGCGTCGCGGCACAGCTGGTCGAGGCCACGTCCGGGCGCCAGATCTGGGCGGATCGATTCGACGCTCCCGCCGAACGCCTGTTCGCGGTTCAAGACCAGATCGTCGCTCGCGTCGCCAGCACCCTGGCGATTCAGGTCGACGGCGCCCGTCTGCACCGGGCGCGGCGGAAGCCGCTGGCCAGCCTCGAGGTCTACGACTGTTGGCTGCGCGGCCTCGACTGTCTGCGACGCGGGACCGTGGAGGACGACGAGCGCGCCAGACAGTTTTTTGAACGCGCGCTGATGCTCGACCCTCACTGGGCGCGCGGTCACGCGGGAATCTCCCTTTCGCACTTCAATGAGTGGAGCTGCCAGGCGTGGGAGCTCTGGGACGACAAAGAACGCCTGGCGTTCGAGCACGCGCGGCGCGCCGCTGATCTGGACGATCGGGACGCGCTCATCCAGGTCGTATTGGGGCGCATCCTCCTGTACCGGCGGCGGTTCGACGAGGCAGCCCGACATATCGATCGGGCGATCGATCTCAACCCGAACGACGCCGACGTGCTCGCGCAGGCGGCGCTGTGTCGCGCCTATCTCGGCGATGCCGAAGCGGCCGTCGGCCTGGCTGCGAAGGCGATGCGCCTCAACCCGGATCATCCCGACTGGTACCTGTACTGCGCCGGCGTGCCGCTCTTCCTGCGGCAGCGATACGCCGAGGCCGCCGGGCTGATGTCGAAGGCGCCCCGGGCCTTGGTCGATCTCCCCGCCTATCTGGCTGCCAGCTACGCGTACCTGGGCGAGCCCGCGCCTGCGACCGCGATCCTCGAGGCGTTCCTCTCGGACTTCGTGGAGAAGATCACCTTCGGGCGTGCGGCCGAGCCGGGTGAGGCGCTGCGCTGGCTGCTGCACGTGAACCCGTTCCGCCGTCCCGAGGATGCCGACCTGCTGACTCGGGGCCTGCGCCTGGCGGGACTGCCGGCAGACCCCGATGAGCGATCGTCCCGTGCGGTCCCGCAATCTCTGACGAGCGGGCCGCTCCAAGCCGTATTCCGCAAAGACGCTGGGTTCTGGACGCTAGCGTTCGACGGCGCGGTCGTCCAGTTGACGGAGACGAAGGGGTTCCACGATTTGGCGGAGTTGCTCGCCAGGCCCGAGGCGCGGATTCATTGTCTCGAGCTCGCCGGGCGATCCGCCGAGCCCAGAGGCGACGATTCAGTGCTCGATACCCGCGCCCGTCATGAGCTCGGCGCGCGGGCCCGCGAGCTCGAGGAGGAGATCGAGGAGGCCGAGAGTCTGAACGATCGAGGTCGCGCCGAGCGCGCGCGCGAGGAGCTGGACCAGATCGTGGCCGTGCTCGCCGAGGCCCTGGGTCTGGGCGGGCGGTCGCGCCGACTCGGCAGCGCCGCCGAGCGGGCTCGCAGTGCCGTCACCTGGCGGATCCGCAACGCCATCCGCAAGATCGCCACCGCCCACGCCGCCCTCGGTCGCTACCTCGACAACACCATCCGGACGGGCACGTACTGTGTCTACACGCCCGACAAGCCTGTGGCGTGGGTTCTCTAAGACGCCGCCTCACAATGTGAGGCCGTCTCTCACGCCTCTTGGGTAAACGACCATGCGGGAGGAGTCAGCCATGACATGTACAGGTGTTGTTGCCACGGATCGAGCCGCTCGGCGTCACGGGAACCGATCGGTCGCTCAGGATGCCCGGGGCGTTCCGGTCTCGTGCGTCGACCGGTCCGCGCTGGAGCTCTTCGAGAAGGCCCTCGTCGAGTACCAGAGCTACGTCGGCGATTCGATCGCCACCATCGAGCACGCGCTGGCGCAGGCGCCGGACTTCGTCCTCGGGCACGTGTTCAAGGCGACCGTGCTGATGACCTTCACCGAACGGCGCTTCGCGGAGCAGGCCCGCGTCAGCGTCACGTCGGCCGAGGCCTTGCTCCCGCTTGCCGATCCGCGCGAGCGAGGGTTGGCCACGGCGGCCCGCCGACTGGTGGATGGAGACTGGGACGCCGCTTGTGCCGCGTTCGACCGCGTCCTCGTCGACCATCCGCGCGATGCGTTTGCGATCCAGTCGGCGCACCTCATGGACTTCTTTCGCGGCGACGCCTTGAACCTGCGCAATCGGATCTCCCGCGTCCTGCCCCACTGGACGCCGAGCGTTCCTGGTTATTCCTACATCCTCGGCATGCACGCGTTCGGTCTCGAGGAGTGCAACCAGTACGCGCAGGCGGAGGAAACCGCTCGCCAGGCTCTGGCGCTCGAACCGAAGGACGGTTGGGCGGTGCACGCGGGGGCCCACGTCATGGAAATGGAGGGCCGCATCGACGAGGGCATCGCCTGGCTGGTCTCGCGCGAGCAGGACTGGGCACCGAACAACGGCTTCGCCTTCCACAACTACTGGCACCTGGCGCTCTACTACCTGGATCGCCAGCGCTACGCCGATGCGCTCGCGCTGTACGACTCCCGCATCCATGCGGCGCCGCCGGACTTCGCCTTGCAACTGCTCGATGCCACCGCCCTGCTCTGGCGCCTGTACCTCGAAGGGGTGGACCTCGGCGCACGATGCGAGGCTTTGGCGGACAACTGGGCCGGCCGACTGGAGACCGAGCGCGGCTTCTACGCCTTCAACGACATGCACGCCATGATGTCCTTCACCATGGCGCGGCGCGAGGCCGCCGCCGCCCAGCTCGTGCGCGACCTGGAGTGGGCTGCGACGAAGGCGGCAGGGGTCAACCGCATGATGACGCGTGATGTGGGCCTTCCGGTGTGCCTGGCGGTGCAGGCCTTCGGGCGTGAGCGCTACGCCGAAGCGATCCGCCACATCGAGCCGATGCGCGACATCGCCGCGCGCTTCGGCGGCAGCCACGCCCAGCGCGATGCGCTGACCCTCACCCTGATCGAAGCCGCCATCCGCAGCGGGGAGCTCGCCCTGGCGCGGCATTACATCGCCGAACGGACGGTCCACAAGCCCGCCAGCGCCTGGGGCCGCCGCCTGCTCGCCCGCGCCAGCGCGCGAGCGGAGGAGGTGTGACGCCGATCATCCGAGGATGACGCGCACCTGATGGGTACTGCCGTCGTCGGCTAAGGCGATCTGCGCACCTGGTCCAGGCAACGGCGCGCCGTCGAGCTCTACCTGGGCGACGCCGCGCGCCACGCCGCGCGGGTTCTCGACGGTGAGCTCGTAGCGCGCGGAATGGTAGCGCACGCGGACCTCGAAGCGGCGCCACGCCCGCGGAATGCAGGGATCGACCGACAACGTCTCTCCCCGCACCCGTACGCCCAGGATCCACTCGATCCCGGCCCGATACAGCCATCCGGCTGAGCCGGTGTACCAGGTCCATCCGCCGCGGCCGGTGTGCGGAGCGAGGGCGTAGACGTCGGCCGCCACGACATAGGGTTCCACCTTGTAAGTCGCTGCGCCCGTCGGGGATCGCCCATGGTTCACCGGGTTGATCATGGTCGTCAGCTCCCATGCGCGCTGA
>CAYYWP010000003.1:0-53871 GCA_964475125.1 uncultured Binatia bacterium (SeqCode)
TTGATGGCACGAGCGGGCAGATGGAGGCAAGCGTTTTATGACACAGTAGTACTAGGGCTGCGCCCGAGATGGTTCAGGTGGTCTCGGCCTATCCGTTGACGCCTGGGCGCTTCGCCGACCTCGAAGCGCTGTTCGCCCAGCCCGGGTGCTCGTTCGCGCGCGGGTGCTGGTGCATGGACTACCGGCTGTCGGGCCGGCAGACACCGCCAGAGGGCGTCAGTCTCCGCGACTTTCGGAAAGTGCAGCTGCGGGAGCTGGCGCGAGGCACGCCGATGCCGGGTCTGCTCGGCTACGACGCCGAGGGCCGACCGGTGGGCTGGGTTGCGGTCGGTCCGCGCCAGGCGTTTGCCAAGCTGGAGCGGTCAGTGGTGATGCGGCCCGTGGACGATCGGCCCGTCTGGTCGATCGTCTGCTTCGTTGTTCCGAGCCCGTATCGCGAGCAGGGCGTCGCGAGCGCGTTGCTGCGGCACGCAATCGACCACGCGCGCCATAATGGGGCCCAGCTGGTGGAGGGGTACCCCATCGACGCCGCGCCAGGCTCGCAGGCTCAGTGGCTCTGGCACGGTGCTCAATCGATGTTCGAACGGGCCGGGTTCACGGAAGTCGCACGGCGCAAGCCCAAGCGCCCCGTC
The DNA here is from genome assembly GCA_964475125.1 of uncultured Binatia bacterium (SeqCode). Classification (GTDB taxonomy): domain Bacteria; phylum Desulfobacterota; class Binatia; order HRBIN30; family CADEER01; genus CAYYWP01. The sequence continues at coordinate 633 of CAYYWP010000003.1, forward strand.
ATGCGTCTCAGTCTGACGCGCGGCCGGCGACGAGCCGAAAAAGACCCGTCACCGCCGAAGCGTGCTCGGTTGCCCAAGCGCAGGACGAAGCGCAAATGACTCACCACCGATGAACACGGATGAACACCGATGGGAGACCTCGGGCGCAAGCGGGCGTTCGAGCGCGGCGCGAGCGGAGAATCGACGCTCCTGTCCGGCCGCGCCGGTCGCGCGGACCAGCCGGACAAACGGTCGGGTCAGCGGCCCGGCGCACGAGCCGAGCCCAGGCGCTCGCATACCTTGGCGAGCGGCTCGACCAGGGCGTACTTCATCCACAGATCGAGTAGCGCCACGCGATGCGAGATCTCGATCCGGTCGACGGTACATTCCGGCACGATCACCGGGGCGAACCCGCGCTGTTGTGCATCGACCGCGCTGGCGCGCACGCAGCCGCTGGTCGAGTTGCCGGCGACGATCACCGTGTCGGCGCGCTGCCGTCTCAGGTCGGAGGCCAGCGCGGTACGAAAGAAGCTGCTGGCGTACGGTTTGACGTACACCGCCTCGCTCGCCCGCGGTGCGAGTTGATCGATGATCCTGAACTCGTCTGCCTGCGGATCCCGGCCGGCCGGGATGAGCTGCGTGAACAGCACCGGGATGCCGGTGTCTCGCGCCGCGTGCAAGAGGGTCTGCAGCGCCGGGATCACGGCGTACGCCCGTTCCCCCAGGGCTTGCGGGTAGTCGAGCACGGCCTCCTCGATCGGCACGTTGCGCCCGACCGCGTTGCGCTGCATGTCGACGACGAGCACCACCGGGCGCGCCCCGAACGGCCGGCGCCCCCACGAGGTCGTGCCCGAGCGGCGATACCCAGCGCGCTCGAGCACCAGGCGCTCGCGGTCGGTCAGGAGGTCAGGCCACCAGGTGCTCGGGTCGTCGTTCACCAATGCGCTCCGCGCCGTGCATCGAGCGAGTCGGGGTACCCTACAATCTTGGCACGAAGTCGAACAGCAGCGGGGGTTCGGCTGCGCCGCGCCCTGGAATTGGCCCGGCGCCGCGCTATAAGGCGCTCAACCACGGGAGGGAGGCTTGCATGGGCATCATCTGGACGATCATCATCGGACTGGTGGTGGGTGTGGTAGCGAAGTTCATCCATCCGGGACGCGAGAACTTGGGTATCGTGACGACCGCGCTACTCGGCATCGGCGGTTCACTGGTTGCGACCTTCCTCGGCCAGGCCGTGGGCTGGTACCAACCGGGTGAGCCGGCGGGATTCATCGGCGCCGTGGTCGGCGCGCTCGTGCTGCTGTTCATCTACGGCCGCTTGCGCGGGCAGAGCGCGGCGTAGGCGCGCGACGACAACCGTCACACGGACGAACGACCGATGAACGCCGACGGGCGGCCCGCCCTGCGCGGGCAGAGAGGAAGGCGACCATGCGAAGACCGTGGAGCTGTGGACCGATCGTAGTCGCGGCGCTGGCGCTTGCCGGTGCGATCGCACTGGCACGCACGGCCCCTGGCGCCGAGAAGGCCGACAAGCCAGACGCGACCATCGAGCTCGAGGAGGGCTCGGTGGCCCTCGGCATCGGCTACTCGTGGGGCAAGGGCGTGCTGACGTACAAGGGCAAACGGTATCCCTTCAAGATCACCGGTTTCAGCGCCGGCGAGCTCGGCGGCACCAAGATCCAGGCGCGCGGCGATGTGTACTACCTGAAACGGCTGGAGGACTTCGACGGGACCTACACCGCGGTCGGCGCCGGCGCCACGGCCGGCGGGGGCTACGACGCCGAAACCATGCGCAACCCCAGTGGCGTGCACATCAGAATGGTCTCGAGCACGGAGGGCGCCGATCTGAGAGCGGCGGTATCGGGCGTGCAGTTCACGCTCGAACGCTGAACGAATCGGAACTCGCCGAGCGGCAGCCACGCGCCGCCAGCCTCTGATCTCCGGCAGGACGACAGATCGGTGACGGACTCGCATACCGGGCCGCGAGAAGCGGGATCGGACATCGCCGATCTCGGTGCCGTGTTCGACGAGCACGTGCGGCGCGAGTTCGTCGACCTCGATGTGCCAGCGGTGATGGCGACGATGGTCGCCGAGCCCAGCCTCTTTCATGTCCCAACCATGGCCGGCGGACGTGGATGGCGTGGCGTGCGCGATTTCTACCGCGACCACTTCGTCGGGCGGTGGCCGGCGGATGTCGAGGTGACGCGCGTAGCGCGCACGATTGGGCGCGAGGTGGTGGTCGACGAGCTGGTCATCACGTTCACCCACGATCGCGAGATCCCCGTGCTCTTGCCTGCCATCCCGCTGAGCGGACGGCGCATCGAGCTAGTGCACGCTGTCGTGGTGAGTTTCGATGCCGGTCAGATTGCCAGCGAGCACATCTATTGGGATCAGGCCTCGCTGCTATCGCAAGTCGGCCTCCTCGACCGCTGCCGCGCGCCGGTGACCGGTGTTGAGCAAGCGCGCGCCTTGCGCGCGCTTGCCCCTCGCCTGCAGGCGGCGGGGCAGCGCATGGGGCAATGCGGCGCCGACCTCGGCCAGCTCTTCGATACCCATCTGCAGCAGCGGTTGGTGGAGAGGAGTCGCGCGGCTGTGCCGGACCGCTTGAGTGCCGGCCCTGCCGTGCTCTGCATCCCGGCGGCGCGGTGTAGAGAGGGGCGGGATGAGGTGGAACGCTTCTGGGCCCGGGTCGTCGGCTCGTTGCCGGCGGATCTCGGCATCGAACGGGTCGCCCGGGCGGTGGGCGAGAATCAGGTGGTCGACGAGTTGATCATCTCCTTCACCCACGACTCCGAGATGGAGCTCCTGCTTCCCGGCGTCGCCCCGACGGGTAGGGCCGTGCAGCTGCCGCTCGTCGCCGCGGCACGATTCGATGGCGATGCGATCGCGGACGAGCGCTTCTATTGGGATCACGGCTCGCTGTTGGTGCAGGTCGGCCTGCTCGACGCCGGCGGTCTGCCAGTGCTCGGCGGCGCGCCCGCCGGCTGGCTGCGCGACGGCACCGGCGAGTTGAATCCGCTGCTCTCGGCGAGCGTGCGCTCCCTGCCTTAGCCGCAGGCGGCTTCGGCGCGGCAGCCGATCGGATCTCGCGGCGCCGCCGCGCTGCGCGCGCGCCGGTCGTCAGGGGTCGACGAGCACGTCGAGCAAGGCCAACTGGCCGCGGCCGAGGGCGGCCAAGGCGCGCTCGATGGCGGGGCCGAGATCGGCGGCGCGCTCGATGCGCTCGCCGTGACCGCCGAAGGCGCGCGGCAGAACGGCGTAGTCGGGCGTCGGCTCGATCACGCGGCCGTACGGGTGTCGCGTGCGCAGCGCCGCGCCCTGGGCGAAGTACTTTCCCAGGTTCCACTCTTGCGAGACGTAGCCCTGATTGTTGCAGAGCACGACCAGGATCGGCAGCTCGTACTGTTGGGCCAGACCGAAGCAGGCCGCCACCGGGTTGTAGCTGAAGGCGCCGTCGCCGATGACGCAGACGACGACGTCGCCGCGGTTGGCCAACTTGACGCCCAACGCCGTGGGCAGGCTGGTGCCGAGCGCACCGGCCCAGCCGCGATAGTGGCGGAAGGGCTTCGATTCGAACAGCCAGTGCAACATGAACGGGAGCTGCGCGACGATCTCGTCGACGACGATGGCGCGCTCGGGCAGGGCGTCGTGCAGGGCGTGGAACAAGGCGGCCGCCGAAACGGCCCCGGCGCGCGCCGGCTGTGTGAGCTCGGCGCGCCACTCGCGGCGCGCGGCCAGGTTGCTCGCTGCCCACCGCGCGGCACGCTCGGCCGCCGGCGCCGGCTGCCGTTGGCGCAGCGCGCCGAGCAGTGCGGTCAGGTTGGCGGCGATGTCGCCGGCGATGGCGTAGTCGGTTCGGTAGCCCCAATAGGCGGCGCGCGGGCGCAGCGGATCTTGCTCCATCACCACGACCCGACAGCCGGCGCGCAGGGCCGGCTGCGGTGGGTGCCAGGGCCCGTTACAGCCGGCGACGATGATGGCGTCGGCTTCGGCCAGCGCACCGTGCAGCTCGATGCTGGCGTACAGCAGATGCGAGCGCGGAATGTTGTGGTAGGACGGGTTCCAGAACTCGAACACCGGGGCGCCGAGATGTTCGGCCAGGGCCACCAGCGCCGCCGAGTCTTCGGCGCTGCGCCCGGCGTGCTCGGTGACGATGATCGGCTGCTGGCTTGCCGCCAGCACGTCGGCGACCGGCGCCAAGCTCTCCGTCGCCGCGACCAGCACCTGCGGCGACAGGCGCGGCTGGTCGGAAAGCCGAGCCGGCTGCATCAACACTTCAAAAGGGACGGAGAGCAGGGTCGGACCGCGCGGCGTGAGGTCGGCAAAGTAGAGTGCCCGGCGCAGATCGGCTTCGAAACCGTCCGGGGTGCGAACCTCCTTCGCCCACTTGACGCATGTCTCCCCGTCGCGCACCGGGCCGACGAGGTCGACGAGCAACGAGGGCCACTCGGGCCCGGCATCGAGCTCCGCCACCTCGCCGTGGGTGTGCGTGTCCGGGGCGATCACGGTCATCGGCGTGCGCTCCTGCATGGCCGTGCGCAGGCCCATGGAGCCGTTCAGGACGCCGAGCCCGGTGGCCAGCAAGACGACCTGCGCCCGCCCGGTGGCCTTGTAGTAGCCCGAGGCCAGGCCGACGGCGAGCAGCTCGTGTCGGCAGTTCAGGTAGCGTGGTGTTTCGACACCGGTTGCTTCGCGTTCGGCGGCGAGCGCTTCCCAGAGCGGTGCCCAGACGGCGATCGGCGAGCAGAAGAGGTACTCGGTGCCGTGGCGGCGCAGGGTTTCCAACATCGCCTCGGCGCCGTTGCGGCGCGCTGCGGACATGCGGGGCTCCTCCTCGAGATGCTGGCGGCCTAGCGCAGGCGCGCGGCCTTTGTCCACCGAGCCCTCGCGAGGCGTGTGCAGGGGCCTCGCGACGGCAGCGGATGGCCCCAGTGTGCCGCTGTTGCCGCGCCGCGATGCACTTCGTAGCATCGCCGCCGTGCGCGCGTACCCCAATGGCCACCGGTCGGCCGAACCGCTGGCGTCGCTCTGGGCGACGCCCAATGCCGTGCAAGGGAGGAAGCCATGAACGAGTCCCGCTCTCGGCGCCTCGGCGTCCTGCTGTATCCCGGCTTCGAGCTGCTCGACGTGTTCGGGCCGCTGGAGATGTTCGGCAATCTGCCCGGCGCGGTCGAGGTCGTCACCGTCGCCGAGCAGGCAGGGCCGGTGGTCAGCGGCCAGGGCGCCAGCGCTCAGGCCGCGCACGGCTTCGGCGACTGCCCAGCACTGGACCTGCTGCTCGTGCCGGGCGGCGTGGGGACGCGGGCGGAGGTCGACAACCGTGCGCTTTGCGACTGGTTGGCGGCGCGCGCCTCGACCGCCGAGGTGACGATGAGCGTGTGTACCGGCTCGGCCCTGCTGGCGCGCGCCGGCGTGCTCGACGGGCGCCGGGCCACGACCAACAAGATGTTCTTTCACTGGGCAGCCGAGCATGGGCCGCGCGTCCAGTGGGTGCGGGAGGCTCGCTGGGTCGTCGACGGTCCGTTTGTCACCTCCTCGGGGGTCTCGGCCGGGATGGACATGGCCCTGGCGGTGATCGCCAAGCTCCTCGGCGACTCGGTTGCTGAACGGCTGGCACTGGCGACCGAATACGAATGGCACCGCGATCCGAGCTGGGATCCGTTCGCCAAGGCACACGGGTTGGTGTGAGGCGCGGAAAGGGCGTGACCGGTGAACAGTGACCAGTGGCCGGGCGTTGCCCGAGGTTGTTAGGTTGTTACGTTGTTAGGGGAACAGAGGCATGGGGCGCGACCCGGCTCCGGGTCCCTAACCGTAACAACCTAACAACCTTCGCCATGGAACATTACGTCATCGCCGAGGCGGTCGCGCTGGTCATCGCGGCGGCGTTGATTGCCTACGCCTGCTTTCGCCTCGGGCTGGTGCCGATCGTCGGCTTTCTGATCGCCGGCGTCGTCATCGGCCCCCATGCGCTCGGTCTGGTGAAGGATCAAGCCGTCGTCGACGTCGCCGCCGAGGTCGGCGTCATGTTGCTGCTCTTCACCATCGGCATCGAGTTCAGCCTCGAGAAGCTGGCGCGCATCAAGCGCCTGATCTTCGGCGGCGGTGGCCTGCAGGTGGTCTCCGCCTCGCTGGTCATGATGGCGGTGCTCTGGGGGCTTGGCGTCGACTGGCACGCCGGGCTGTTCACGGGCTTTCTGGTCGCCCTCAGCTCGACGGCGATCGTGCTCAAACTGCTCGCCGACCGCACCGAGACCAGCACCATGCAAGGGCAGGTCGCGTTGGGTCTGCTGATTTTCCAGGACCTGGCGGTGATCGTCATGGTGCTCCTCGTGCCCATGCTGGCCGGCGGTGGCGGGTCGGCGGGGGCGATCGCCTGGGCTTTGGCCAAAGCCGGGGCGATCATCGCCGTGGTGCTGGTATTCGCGCGCCGCATCATGCCGGTCGTGCTCGAACAGGTGGCGCGCACCTGCTCGCCGGAGCTCTTCCTCTTGTCCGTCATCGCCATTTGCTTCGGCACCGCCTACCTCACCAATTTGGCCGGCGTCAGCCTCTCGCTCGGCGCCTTCCTGGCTGGGCTGGTGGTGAGCGAGAGTCGTTTCAGCGAGCACGCGTTAGGCGAGATCCTGCCGCTGCAGATCCTGTTCAGCGCCGTATTTTTCGTCTCGGTCGGCATGCTGCTCGACGTGACGTTCCTGCTCGGCCATCTGCCGCTCGTTCTCGTTGCCGTGGCCCTGGTGGTCCTGGTGAAAGTGGTGACCACGGGGGGAAGCGTGCTGGCGCTCGGCTATCCGCTGCCGGTCGCGGCGGCCTCCGGGCTGATGCTGGCGCAAGTGGGCGAGTTCTCTTTCGTCCTCGAGCGGGCGGGGCGGGAGCTCGGCCTATCACCGGCGGGCATGGGCACCGGCGGCTCGCAGGTCTTCATCGCCACGACAGTGCTCCTCATGGTGGCGACGCCGCTGTTGACGGCGCTGGGTGCGGCGTTCGGGCGCCGCGTCGAACGCGCCCAGGTGGCCCGCGCGGTGGCGACGGCGGCGCAGCTCCCGGCGCACGCGGCGCACGAGAATCACGTCGTGGTGGCGGGGTACGGCGAGGCGGCACGACGCTTGGTGCGCGTCCTGCACGGCTCGCACATCCCCTACCTGATCACCACGCTGAGCCCGACGGGAGCGAACGAGGCGGAGGCGGACGGCTTGCCGGTGCTGCGTGGCGATGCCACCAAGCTCCACACCCTGCAGCTCGCCGGCATCGAGCGTGCCAAGATGCTGGTCATCGCCGACGACGATCCAGGGACGGCGCGACGCATTGCCGCCGTGGCGCGCACGGTCAACCCGACGATGCGGGTGCTGGTGCGCACGCCGTACGTCGCCGAGGTCGAACCACTGGCTGAGGCCGGCGTGGACCGCGTCATCGCCGAGGAGTTGGAGAGCGTCGTGCAGCTCTTCACCGACGTGATGCGGGCCTATCGCGTCGCCAGCAGCGAGATCGCCGCCAACGAGGACGCGGTGCGGCGCGCCGGCTATGCAGCCTTGCGCGGCCCGCTGCGTCCGAGCGAGCCGGTGGCCGAATGCACGCTCGGGCCCGATTGCCTGGATCGGCGCACCGTGGCGGTGCGCGCCGGCGCACCGGCCGTGGGCCAGGCTCTGGCCGCCATCGTCCTCGACACGCGCTTCGCCATCCACGTGCAGAGCCTGCAGCGCGACGGCGCGCAGATCGATGCACCGGGACCGGACGTGGTCCTGCGGCCGGGAGACGAGCTGCTCCTGGCCGGATCGGCTGACGCCTTCGCCCAGGCGGCGGCGTTGTTCCGCGTCGGCACGCTCTCCGAAGCCGAGGCGGGCGCACTCGAGGCCGCCGCGACCCGGCGCCGGATCGATACCCGGCAGCCCATCAGCCTGCAGGCCAAGCCCGACGCGGCGTGTGAGCATGTCGGGCGCATCAACACCGTGCGCCCCAGCGCCCCCGGCTGCGAGGAATGCCTGCGGCAAGGATCGCGCTGGGTCCACCTGCGCCTCTGCATGACCTGCGGCCACGTCGGCTGCTGTGATTCATCGCCCCACAAGCACGCCACCGCCCACTGGCACGCCAGCCAGCATCCGATCATCCGTTCGCTCGAACCGGGCGAGAGTTGGGGGTGGTGCTTTGCCGACGAGGAGACGCTTTGATGCAGGTTGTTAGTTGTTAGGTTGTTCGTTGTTCGTTCTCCTCGCTCTCAGACCTAACAGCGAACAACCTAACAACGAACAACCTAGCGTTGCCGGTACAGATCGTCCACCACCAGATCGCCCACCCGCCGGCCCTGCGCGATGCCTTCGACCTTGTCGAAGGACCAGTGGATACCGAGGTAGATGCGGCTCTGGCCGTTCTCCTCTTCCGCCTGACTGAGGCTGGCAAAGGCGCGCGGGTGGCGCGGCCGCACGGCGCCGTACTGGTCGACGGTGGTCCCGTTGAGCTCGTCCGAGACGAAGGTGAAGCGGATGTCGTCGCGGCCAAAGACGCGGCGCAGGACCTGGAACAGCGCGCCGCCGAAGCCGGCGTGCCCGGAGGTGTAGGCGGGAAACGGCGGCGTGAAGTTGGTGCCGTTGTCGTTGTCGGCCGGCGCCCCCAGCGGTTGCCAGCTCGAATCGCCCACCGTGTCGGGGTTGCCGTCGCCATCGCCGCTCGGCCCGGTGCCGGGGTCGGCCTCGCGAATGGCCGTGATGGGCCGCCAGAAGTTGTAGTAGTACTTCGTCTCCCAGACGGCGATGGCGGCATCGGCCAGCGCTACGTTGACCAGGGCCAGCAGGCGGGCGTTCTCGGCCACCGACAGCCGGTGCTGTCGTGCCAGCAGCACGGCGATCTGGTTGTAGAGTTTCACCGGCGCACAGACGAAGGGCTGCGCATCGTAGCCCCAGTAGATGCCCGCCAGCGTGTCGTCGTCGGCCCGCGTGCTGGGCGTGTGGCTGCCGTCGCCGCCGATTCGCAGCACCTCGTTGTACGCCGCGGCGTACTCGGCACTGTCGAGGGCCGGTGGTGGCGGGGCGCGGAACTGCGCGCTGCTGGTCATGGCGAACGGCAAGACCGCGCCCCAGTCCGGGGTGAGCGGCTTGACGTCCGGGTGCAGCGGGTCGGCCCGCCACTCGCCCGCGGCCTGTCCGTAGACGTACCTCACCGGCTGAAAAGGAATCTGGAACTCGGAGCCGTCGCGGGCGCGTGCGGCGAGAATCGCCGCCGCGGTGGCGCGACCGAGGGCGATGCCATCGTCCTTGGCGCGGCCGTCGGGTACGGCGAGGAGGAACTCGCTGAGTTGCGCGTCGAGGTCTTCAGACTGCATCGGATAGAGCGCGACGAGCGCGTCATGCGCGGCCTGCCCGACCGCTGCGGGCAGCGATGTGGCTCGGTGCGCCGGCGCCATCGGCAGATACGGCTCGTAGGCATCCGTGAGCGCGGCTACCGCGTCGGCGATCGCGATGTGCACGATGGCGAAGGCGCGGCTCGTACGCGTTGGGCCGAACTGCCAGCCGGCGCCGAACGGGTTCTCGTCTGGACCGGGCAGGTCGTGGTCGATGCCAGCCGCCTCCTGTGCGACCTCGTTCCAGTACAGCACCGGGTCGGCGCGAGCGGTTTCGCCGTGACTCCCACCGCAGGCGGCGAGGGCGATCAGCGCGATGAGAGGTGCAAGGCGGAGGTGCAAGGGGGGGGATCTCGGGTGGCGGGATGAAGCGCCGCGCCGCCGGGAACGACGCGGCGGTATGACTCAGGGCAATGGCTGGTAGATGTTGTCGAGCACGTAGTCGGCGACGCGCCGGCCTTGGGCGATACCCTCGGTCTTGTCGAATGCCCAATGGATGCCCAGGTAGATGCGGCTCTGTCCGTTTTCCTCTTCGGCTTGGCTCAGGCTGGCGAAAGTGCGCGGTTGCAGCGGCCGCACGGCGCCGCCGCTGTCGCGCGTCTCACCGTTGAACTCGTCGGAGACGAACTCGAAGGCGATGTCGTCGCGGCCATAGACCGTGCGCAGGACTTGAAAGAGTGCCCCGCCGAAGCCGGCGTGCCCGGACGGGTAGGCGGGGAAGGGTGGGGTGAAATTCGGCCCGGCCAGGTTGCTCGCCGGGGCGCCGAGCGGGGTGAATGTCGTATCGCCGGCCGTCTCGGGGTTGCCGTCGCCGGCGCCGGTGGGGCCGGTGCCGGGGTCGGCCTCGCGAATGCCGGTGACCGGTCGCCAGTATTGGTAGTGATACTTGGAGTCCCACACGGCGATGCCGGCGTCGGCCATCGCGACGTTGACCAGCGCCAAGAGGCGGGCCAGCTCGACGATATCCGAACCCTGCTGATCGGCGATGGCGACGGCGATCTGGTTGTAGAGCCGCGGCGGCGCGCACAGCGACGGCGTGCCGTCGTACGCCCAGTAGATGCCGATGAACGTCTCCTCCTCGGTGCGCACGGTCGGTGTCGTCACGCCGTCGCCGCCGAGGCTTTGCACCTCGGCGAAGGCCTGCGCGTATTCGGCACTGTCGAGGGCCGGCGGCGCCGGGGCTCGGAACTGATCTGCCGCCTGCATGGCGAAAGGGGTCACCTCGGGCCAGCGCGCGCCGAGGGCCGGCGGGAGCTGACTGATCGGGTCCTGTCGCCACTTGCCCACCTCGTCGCTGGGGATGAAATCGACACCCAGCAGCGGTTCGGCATGCGCCGAACCGTCGCTGGCGCGCCGCGCCAGAATGCCGGCGGCGGCCCGCTGGCCGAGATCGATGCCTCTGCTCTTGGCCGGTCCATTCCGGATGGCGGCCAGGTCGGCGACGAGTTGCTCGGCGAACTGATCCGCCTGGGATGGAAACAGCGCCGCCAAGGTGTCGTGGGCCGCCTGCGCGATGGCGGCCTTCATTGACGTCCGGCTGCGCTGGCGCGGCAGCCCGGTATAGCTCTGGTAGCCGCCGGCGATGGCATTGACCGTCTCGAACATGGCGACGTGCACGATGGCCATCGCCCGGCTGGCGCGCAGCGGCCCGTACTGCTCGCCGAAGACGCGCTCCTCACCCGGCGACGCCGGTGTATGGTCGAGGCCGCTGGCGTCGAGGGCGATCGCGTTCCAGTGTCGCACCCAGCTGGTCGAGCCCGTCCCGCCCGTTCCCCCACCGCCATCGCCCCCGCCGCCGCACGCCGAGAGCGCGAGCGCGCACAGAGACAGCATGACGCGGATCTGTCTTCCGCTTCCAGGGACCGTTCGACGGGCACGCATCGCTCTCCTCCACTGTCGCGCGCAGATCGGATTCGCCGCGCCTGGCGCTCGCCCGGAACGGCTCAGCTGCGTGCCGGGGCCGCAGACGCCGCTGACCACGATGCCCTTAATTTGGCGTTTATTGCAACGGTCGAATTGACAGGCGGCGTGGGTCGGTCGCCGGTGCCGGCGGTCAGGCCGACTGGGCGATGGCCGTCGGGTGGTGGACGTAGAGCTGGTCGGTGTGCGGCCGCGCCGGCCCAGAGGGCGCCGCGACCGGCAGGTCGATCGGATAGCGGACCGGGCGCTGGTGATCGCCCATCAGGCGCTCGACGCTGTAGACGGAATTGAACTTCCACAACATCTTGAGGAAGTTGGTCTGCCGCTGCGCGAGCAGGCGCATGGTGATGCCGAACGCGCCGTACACGGCGCGCCAGCCGAGGTGCTTCTTGTTGAGCACGTTCTGCGTCTTGACGAACTCGCCGTAGAACTGTTCGAGCGACAATTTGGTGGGCAGGACGGCGTGCTGGACATCGAACAGTCGATAGTCGCGCGTCGTCAGGTGGCGCTTGTCCGTCAACCAGATCTCGGTGCCGGGATAGGGGGTCGCCACCGTCATGTGCACGATCTCCGGCACTTCGAGCGCCCACTGCCGCACCACTTCGAAGCGGTGCGCGTCCCAGTCCGGATCGGCGATGATGTTGATCGCCACGACGATGCCAAGCTCGCGCGCGACCTGCAGCGCGCGCTCGTTGTCGTCGCGGGCGACGCGCTTGCGGAAGCGCTTGAGGCCCTCCTCGTCGATGGCCTCGATGCCGACGAACATGTAGCGCAGCCCCAGGCGCGTCCAACGCTCGAAGACCTCGCGGTTGCGCAGCAGCACATCGGCGCGCGTCTCGAGGTAGTAGCGTTTGTGGATGCCGCGCCGCTCCACCTCGTCGGCGATGGCCATGCCGTGCTCGGGGCGGATGAAGGCGACGTCATCGACGATGAAGACGTTGGGCTCGGCGATGCTGGCCAGATCGGCGCCGGCGGTGGCGGCGTCGAACTTGCGATAACTGCGGCCATAGAACGTCCAGGCGCTGCAGAAGTTGCAGTCCCACGGGCAGCCGCGGGTGAACTCGACGGAGGCGCAGGGGTCGAGCTCGCCGATGAAGTACTTGCGGCGCCGAGCCATGAGATGGCGCGCCGGCAGGTGTTTTTCCGGATTGGGAATGAGCAGCGGCGCCGGGCCCGGTCCGTCCGCTGTGACCGTGCCGGGAATCGCCTGGACGTTGTCGCCACGCGCGAAGGCATCAAGAATCTGTACGGTCGCGAGCTCACCCTCGCCGCGCACGATACAATCGATGGCCCCGTCGGCGTGCGTCAGCACCTCGTCGGCGATGAAGGAGACGCTGTGCCCGCCCAGGAAGACGCGGCAGTCCGGCAGGGTGTGCTTGATCTCCCGCGCCCAGTCGATGACCTCGGGGACGTTGGCCAAATAGTTGACCGAGAATCCCACCGCGTCTGGCTGCCAGGTGCGCAGCGTCTGTCGCAACTCCGCGGCTGGAGAGACCTGCAGGTCGTGCACCCGCACGTCATATCCGGCCGCCAGACAGGCCGCCGCCACGCACTCCAAGCCGAGGGGCTCGAGCTTGAGGTAGATCTCGGAGAACATGAGCGGGCTCGGATGTACGAGCAGAACGCGAGATGACATGTCCCCTCAACCCCGGCGGAGGCTTACGCCGCAGGCGGGTGGGGCGCAACCCCCCCCGCGCGCTTTCCGGTTGACCATCTAGTGTCCTCTAGCCGAAATTCGCTGCCTATCTCGGCGGCCCTCAGCGCCCCTGGCGGCGTTGGCCGCCTGGGATAGAGGACACTAGCGCCGCGAGCCGGCGAAGATTCGCAACAGATACCAGAACATCAGCGCCACCGACGCGAAGAGCTGCAGCGCCGCGGCGACGTGGCGGTCGGTTGGGAAGCGCTGCAGCACATTCGCGGTGTCGCGCAGGATCGCCGCACCGGCCAGGCCGACCATGGCAACCGAGAACCACGTGCCGAGCTCGAAGCCGAACAATACCGCGCCGACGATGGCGAGCAGCGCGACGACGAACGCCCACTTCAACAGCGCTCCGAGGAACGAGAAGTCTGCCCGGGTGATGAAGGCGATCGCGGTGAGTCCAGCGAAGCCCAGGGCCGTCAGCAGACCGGCGCTCTGAATGGCTCCAGGCGCCGCCGCGTTAGCGATGTACAGCAGGGGAACGAACACGATCGCTTGAGCGGCGACGAAACCAGCGAGAGCCAGGTATTGGAGGGGCATCGAAAGCGCCGTGGCCGCCACCGAGCTGGCCAGCCAGCTGACGATCATGAAGCCGCCCAGGACGAGCAGCCAGTTCGTGCCCAGCATGGCGGTCGCGATGGTTTCCGCCGCGCCGCTCTCGAACAGCCAGACCTCGATGGCGAGGAACAGGGCGATCGCGCCGAGGAGATGGGTGTAGGTCCGCGCGATGAATTCCGCCCGCGTGCTGACGCCGAGCGCGGTGGGGTGAGCGACATCGTCGCCGAGGTAGGGTTGGTTCATGGCCACCTCCTGAGAATTGGTCGGAGTCTACCTCGCCAACGGGCCTGCGGCAAAGCGACGTCAACATTGCTGAATCTCGCGTAAGACAGTGACAGCTTAACCGTGAGGAAGAAGTTTCCATCCGCGACCGCGACGGGGGTGAGAGCGCCGGCAACGCATCCTCAGCCTGCCAGTACGACGTTCGCGGTACCGCTCTCCGGGTCGAACACGACTTGCGCCTCCCTGCGCTGTAGCTGGCGCATCACGTCCTCAACCTTCTCTTCCAGTGTTCGTTCCCTCTCGCCGTAATCCGTCGTGTCGCGCGTGACGAACTCCTCGATCAGCGTCCGCAGCGTTGCCGGCTGCAGCGACGTGTAGGGGACCGTAATCGCCTTGGACTCGTCGTTGGCGTTCATTTCGGCGGGAAAAACCGCGAGTGCATCTGGGTCTCAAGGCGCCTGGGGCCGTTTCCGGCATGTCATCTCCGGCCCGCTCCGTCCGCAACTCCAGCTTGTCCGGACTATCTCGCCGGGCGATGCGCTCTCACGGGCGCGCGACCGAGGCCGGACGAGCTCGCCGACGGTCGCTACCCCGGGGGAGGGGGCGCCTGTCCGGCAGTCGTACGGACCCGCGCTGCACTGCAGAGGAACGAGGGGCAGAGTCGGACCCGGCAATTACGTTGCGCGGCAGGGTGGTTCCCAAAACCCGCTGAATCTTGCCGAGGCGCTCTTCCTCGTCGGGCGAGACGAAGGTGATGACCTCGCCAACCGCGCCGGCGCGCGCGGTGCGCCCCGCCCGGTGGATGTAATCCTCCGGGGAATGGGGCACGTCGAAGTTGATCACGTGGGAGATCCCCGTGACGTCGAGACCGCGCGACGCCACGTCGGTGGCGATCAGCACCGGGAAGCGCCCCCTCCGGAATCCATCGAGTGCGGCGAGCCGTTCTTCCTGACTGCGGTTGGCATGGATACTCGTCGCTTCGACCCCGCCGCGCGTCACCGACCGCGCCAGGCGATCCGCATCGGCCTTGCGCCGCACGAACACCAGCACCGAATCCATGTCGGCGCGCTGCAGCAGGGTGGAGAGCAGCGCGGCCTTGCGCTCCTGCGCGACCGCACAGACGCTCTGCGCGATCCCGGTCGCCGGCTCCTGGCGATCCACCGTCACCGTCACGGGATCACGCAAGATCTTGCCGGCGAGTTGGCGGATCGCCGCGGACATGGTGGCCGAGAACAGCAGCGTCTGGCGGGGCGTGGGGAGCGCGGCCAGGATGCGTTGGATGTCGGGCAGGAAGCCCATGTCGAGCATGCGATCGGCCTCGTCCAACACCAGCACCGCGACACCGCGCAAGTCGACATAGTTGTAGCGCATGTGGTCGAGGAGACGCCCGGGCGTGGCGACCACGATGGCACTGCCGTCGCGCAGGGCCCGTTCCTGCGGAGCCATTTCCATGCCGCCCACGACCGCGGTGGCGCTCAGACCGAGATGGTAACCGAGGGCGAGGGCCTGCTCGTCGATCTGTAGCGCCAGCTCCCGGGTGGGAGACAGGATGAGCGCCCGACAGCCGACGGAGTTGTCCGCGTGCAGGCGTTGCAGCACCGGTAGCAGGAAGGCGGCCGTCTTGCCGGTGCCGGTGGCGGCGCAGCCGATCAGGTCGCGGCCCGCGAGCGCGACTGGAATGGCCTTGGCTTGGATCGGCGTCGGTTGGGTGTAGCCCATGTCCGCGACGGCGTCGACCAGTGCGGGGATGAGATTGAGATCGTTCATCGAGGTTATCATCGTGCTCCAAAGGGGTTGGGACGACGCCGCCGACCGCCGGGACGGCGGCGAGGCAGGATGTGCCTCACGCGTTCGGAGCCAAGGGGCGTCGCTCCGAGGATGCGCAAGGGGGCAAGGTGAGGCGCCGTAGTGGAGGTCTTTGCCCTTTCGGCCGCCGGATGGGCCTCGCGTAGCTCCGCGTGGCCGCGTATCGGCAGGTCAACCGGTGGGTCATGGTTATCACACCCGGCGCGCCGGGGCGAGGGCTTTCGGCGCCGGGGCGCTAGTGCTCAGCCAAGGCCGGCGCGAGGTCGCCGCGTGCCGTGTGTAGCCAATCGCCCTCACGCCACGGCCGCTCTCGGCTCGCTCACCACCGCGCCCGAGAGGTCGAGGTGCGTGAGCTCCGCTTGACCCGCACCATGCACAGCCGCTACGGGAACGATCGCTCGGGGTATTACGGGGTGAACGGCACGGTTAGACTGGGACCGCGTCGCCTAAGATTGAGGCAAACGGATGGCCGCTTCGTCTCCCCGATAGGCGGGGAGTACTGAACGGCGAAGGAAGGAAGGAGGAGAGCAATGCAGAAACGTCCGACGTGGTTGGCTGAGCGGGGACGAGTGGTGAGTTATCTCTTGGTGGCGGTTGCGCTTGCCCTGGCGGTGGTAGTGGGCGCCTGTGGCGACGACGACGACTCGTGTGATTACGAGTTCACCGGGGTCGCCGACATCGACGAGTGCGATGCCCTCGCCGAGGAGTTCGACTGTGGCGCCGCACAGTTCGATGGCGACAACGAGATCTGTGCAACTGCCGGCTGCGTCTGCGCCGACGTCGATCTCGACGTCGACGACGATCTCTGAGACGCGTTAGCCGCTCGGCGGGAACCGGCGGCGCGTGGTAGTGGTCGGGAGCCGGCCTGAACCGGCTCCCGACTGTCTCGGGGGAGGAGGGCGCGGCGGTTGCGAACCGACCGCGCGTAGCCGGGAGGGGGGGCTCCCAGCTGTCTGGCCCATTCGACGGGCGACGGAACGCGAGATTCACGCCGCCGATGCGCGGGGTTTCTACATCCGTCGTCTGGCTGGAGGTCGAAACAGAACCGGCAGCCAGGGGGGCTGGCTGCCGGTGCTCGGGGAGGAGGAGCACGCATGCGATGGCATGCGCCGTAGCTTCGCGGAGGGGGGTCCGCTTTGTCGCTACGCAGCCTGAGACGGCAGAGGGCGAGATTCATTCAATCGCGGCCGAATCTGGATCATCGGATCGTGGCAGGTTGGCTCTGGTTGACTGGCATCACCGCCGGCGGGGGTGTTTAACCCCAACAGCATGTCTTCGCCGACTCCTGCCGTCGCGCATCCGGCGGCCACCGTCGTGTTGCTTCGCGATGGAGCGGCGGGGTGCGAGGTCTTGCTCGTCCAGCGCAGCGCGAGCCTGAAGTTTCACGGTGGCGCGTGGGTGTTCCCGGGCGGTCGTCTGGACGCCGAGGACTACGTCGACGGGGCGGACGTGATCGCCGCCGCCCGGCGCGCTGCCGTGCGCGAGGGGCGCGAGGAAGCGGGGGTTAGCATCCGGCACGAGGATCTGGTGCTGGTGTCGCGTTGGGTGACACCGGTCCAGATGCCGCGGCGCTTCGACACCTGGTTCTTCGCTGCTTCGGCCCAGCATGCGACGGTCGCCGTCGATGGGCGGGAGATCGACGCCCACCGCTGGATGTCAGCGCCGGCCGCCCTGGCGGAGCAGCGCACTGGCGCACTGCCGCTTCCGCCGCCGACCTTCGTGACGCTCAGCATCATTGCCCCCTACCCGAGCGCTGCCGCCGCGCTCACCGGCCTGCGACGCGACCAGGCGGAGGTCTTCGAGCCGCGGCTGATTCGGATCGAAGGCGGTGCGGTGAGTTTGTACGGCGACGACGCCGGCTACGAAAGCGGCGAGGTGGACCGCCCGGGGCTACGCCACCGCCTGTGGATGCTCGAAACCGGCTGGCGCTACGAGCGGCGCTGACGACACGTCGGCCTACGCGCTCGCCATGTCCATAGCCGCGGCGAAGGCGCCAGGTTGGCTGGTTCCGGCCGCGTTCGCGCTGCTCAAGCTCGCCGTTCATCTGCCCGTTCTCGGCCGCTACGGCTATCACCATGACGAACTCTACTTCCTCGCCTGTGGGAAGCACTTCTCGGCCGGCTACGTCGACCACCCGCCGCTGATCCCATGGATCGCTCGCCTCATGGACGAGCTGTTCGGCCGATCGCTGTTCGCACTTCGCCTGCCGGCTGTCCTCGCTGGCGCGGCGGCCGTTTTCATCACCGGCATGCTCGCCAGACGGCTCGGTGGCGGGCGATTGTCCCAGGGGATCGCCTGCCTGGCGATGCTCGTGGCTCCGGTCTACCTGCGCTCCACGACCATGTTGACGATTCCCGCCTTCGAGCCCCTCGTGTGGGTCGCCGGTTCCTACCTGCTGGTGCGCATCGCCGACGGCGAGGATCCCCGCCTCTGGCTCTGGCTCGGGCTGGTGGTCGGCATTGGTCTGCTCATCAAGCACTCGACACTCTTCTTCGCGGCTGGCCTCGCCGCGGGCGTGCTGCTGACGCCGATGCGCGCGCATCTCCGCTCGCCATGGCCGTACCTCGCCGCGGCGTTGGCGTTCTTCCTGTGGCTGCCGAACCTCGTCTGGCAAGCCTCCAACGGCTGGGCGAGTGTCGAGTTCATCCTGAAACTGAACGCCGCCATCAGGGAGCACGTGAATCCGCTCACCTTTACCGCCGGCCAGCTCATCTACCTCAATCCAGTGACCGCACCGATCTGGATTACGGGACTGGTCTGGCTCTTCCGCGCTCGCGGCGGACGGTACAGCGTTCTGGCGTGGATTTGGACGGTCGCGTTCGCACTGCTCGCCACGGCTGGAGGCAAGCTCTACTACCTCGCCCCCGCTTACCCCGCCCTCCTCGCGGCCGGCGGAGTGGCGCTCGGGCACTGGGACGCCGACCGGGCGTCGAAACACCCCGCCGAGCGCCGCGGGTTGTTGTGGTCGTCCATCGCCGCACTGCTCGTCGGCGGTGCGGTGATCCTGCCGGTGTCGATCCCCTGGCTGTCGCTCGACACCACCGAGCGCTACATTCGAACGCTCACGCGCGGCGCCCTCGACAGAGCCTATGAGGTGACCGGGGATCTGCACGGACAGTTCGGCTGGCCGCAGCGCGTCGAGACAGTCGCGCAGGTGTACCGCGCCTTGAGTCCGGAGGAGCGCGACGCCGCGGTGATTTTCACCGATTCGTACGGGACCGCTGCGGCGATCGACTACTTCGGCTCCGACTATGGCTTGCCGCCGGCCTTCTCAACCGACATGACGTACGCCCTGTGGGGGCCACCCGACGGCGGGAGTGACACGCTCGTGGCGGTCAACGTCGAGCGCCAGAAGCTGGAGGAATTCTGCTCCGAGATCAGGCTCGCGGCGCAGATCGAGCTGGCCGACGTCAATCCTTGGGAGCGGCGGTTCACGGTATTCGTGTGCCGCCGCCCGACCATCGACCTACGCGAGCTCTGGCGGCGCGCCCGGCAGTAACCGGCGGCTGCGGCCGCGGCGCGTCGCGGATGCCGGTCGGCTCAACGCGCCAGTGCCCCTGTCGGTGCCAGGCTCGGGTTGGCAGTCCGTTGAGAAAGGCCGCGCTCATCCTTCGACGGGCTCAGGATGAGCGGGAAGCTCACGCTGCCGACGAGCTCAGGACATGCCCTGAGCCCGTCGAAGCGTGGCGGAGCAGGTTTTCGAACGGGCTGTTGGCGAGTCGAACTGGGGCAGTGTCCCCTGAGTCACCCGTGTCGAAGCGCTCGCCCAGTCGCAAAGCGCGGGCGCAGGAGCGACACCATGGCCGGGATGAACACCAGCGCTCCGATAGCGTGGAAGATCATCAGCACCATCAAGAGAAAGGCCATCTGGGCCTCGAACTTGAGCGGGTGAAGGAGCCACAGCAACATGCTGACAGTAATCGTGACGCCGGTGAACATGACGGCTTCCCCGGTCGTGGTCAGGGCACGGCGATTGGCCTCGTCGAAGTCGCGGGTGGCTTCGTACTCCTCGACGATGCGGCTGAGGACGTAATAGCCGTAATCGATGCCGATGCCGATGCCGATCGCGGCCACCGGCATCGAGTTGATGTTGAAGTCGATCCGCAGCAGGTACATCACCGCCTCGGACAGCGGCTGTGCCACGATGGAAGGCAGCATGACGATGAACGCGCCGGCCAGCGACCGGTAGGTCAGGTAGCTGAGGAGGAAGACGACGGCGAAAATGAGCGGGATGTTGACCCGATACGACCACTCGACGGCCTCGATCTGGGCGCCGAGAATGCCGAAGAGGCCGCCGGCGAGGCGATAGCGCACGCTGTCCTCGGGGCGCGTCTGGGTGGCGATGTAGTCCTTGGCGCGCGCGATGGCGCGCTGGATGGTCTCGTGATCGTGCCGTTTGTAGAAGATGGTGATGGCGGCGTTGGTGTAGTCGGGGGAGAAGAAGCGATCGAGCTCGCCGCGCCGCGTTCCGGCGGTGAGCATGAAGAAGAGCTGGCCGACGTGCTCGTCGCGCGCCGGCAGCATCTCCCACTTGGGATCGCCCTCGTGAAAGACGCGGAAAATCGTCTTCAGCATGGTGGTGGCGGCGAGGGCGCCACCGGCGCCCTCGCCCTGCGCCATGTAGCGCTGAAAGCGGTCGAGCTGGTCGAGCGTCGCGACGTCCTTGATCGCGCCCGGCTTCTTGCCTTCGGCGATGATGACCAGCGGGGTGTTGCCGACGAAATAGTCGTTCGCCTTGTCAGTACTGACGTTGTACGGATGATCGGCGTACAACAACGCCTGCCCCGGCGAGGTGTCGCCGATGCGCAGCTGGGCGCTGAAGTAGACGCCAAAGCTGAGGGTGGCGACGAAGGCGACCAGCACGGCGTAGCGCGGAGTGCCCACCGCGAGGGGGACCAGACGGCGCGCGGCGAGGCTGGCCAGGTGGTCGAAGACGTTGCGGGCGCGGTGGCGCGCCGGCGGCGGCATCAGCGAGAGGATGATCGGGTGCAGCGTGACGACGCTGAAGAAGATAGACAGGATCCAGAAACCGGCGACGAAGGCGAGCTTCTGCATGAGCGGAATGGCCGCCACCGCGATGGTGAGGATGGCGAGGCCGTCGGACAGAATGGCCACCATCGCCGGGGCGTACAGACTGACATACGACTTGACGATCGCCGCGTTGCGCTCGCCGAGCCGGAAGTACTCCTCGTGATAGCGTTCCATCGACTGCACGGAGTGCGACAAGGTGCGCGCCGTGATGAGCACGAAGACCACCAGCACCAGCGGGTCGAGGCTGTAGCCGAGCAGGCCGGCGAAGCCGAGACCCCACACCGCACTCAAGACCGCCGAGAACAGCGGGATCAGCACACCCTGCACGGTGCGAAAGTACGACCAGAGCAGCACCACCAGCGCCACGGTGGTGAGGGCGAGGAACCACCCGGTGGTCGCCATGGCCTGGCTGAAATAGGCGAACAAGATCGGCGGCCCGGAGACGTAGATCTTCACTTTGCCGCCCGCCTCTTCGCGAGCGATGATCGCCTGCACCCGCTGCCACATGTCGGCGAGGTCGAAGTACTCCTCCCAGAACCCGGCCAGGATCTGGGTGGCGCGGTCGTCATCGGAGACCAGGAAGCCGCGCACGCCTTCGGTCGAGTCGACCTTGCGGCGCAGGAACTCGAGGTCCTCGCGGTCCTCCGGCAGGCGGGGATAGGTCAGCGGCACGGTCTTCAGCCCGGCGCTGGTGGTCAACGTGGTCTTGACCTTGGGATGGGTGATCGACAGCACCTGATCGCCGTTGACCCCGGGCACGCTGCGCAGCAGATCGAGGGTGATGCGGTCGACGGTCTTGACGACCTCCGGGTCGCCGAAGATATCGCCGTTCTTCGCCTCGACCGTCATTAACAGGACGTTCGAGGTCCCGAACAGCTTGCGGTACTTCTGATAGACTTGAATGTACGGATGGCCGGAAGGGTAGAGATCGAAGAAGTTGGTGAAGATGATCAAGTGCGTGGCCGCCGAGACGGCGAAGAAGACGCTCAGCGCCAGCACGGCGGCGACGACCGCGCCGCGGTGCCGCAGCAAGAACCGGAGGTAGGCCTCAATCCTGGACGTCGCCAGCACGGCCGGCCTCGACGGGCGCTTCGATATGGCCCGCAATCACGCGCCGCAGGCGACCGTTGGCGCCGACGATCGCCCCATGGGCACCGGCGACGAGCGCGACGTCGCGATACCAGCGCGGCTCGCCACGCCCTCGGCTGGGCTGGCGAGTCCAGGTGTGTCCGCCGTCCGCGCTGACGAGGACGGCGCCGAGCTCTCCGACCGCGATGCCGAGGTCGCCGACGACTTGTACGGCATACAGGCTCGGGTTGTCGTAGGCCATGCCGAAGCCGACCTGCTCGAGGGCGCGGGGCTCGCTCGACCCGTGCAGCCGCTGCCAGGTCTCACCGCCATCCTCGGTGTGCAGGATCAGGCCGTCGATGCCGACCACCCAGCCGCGCCGGGCGTCGATGAAGGTGACGCCGAACAGGGTCTTGTCGACGCCGCTCTGCTGCGCGCTCCAGGTCCGCCCGCCGTCGCGTGTGACCAGCACGGTGCCGCGCTCGCCGACACTCCAGGCCAATGCCTGATCAACCATCGCGACGTCGTTCAGAACGACGTCGTCGGTGAGGGAATGGTCGTGCCACGTCCGTCCCCCGTCACCGGTCGTGATCACTACGCCCCAGTCGCCGGTGGCGATGCCGGTGCGGGCGTCGGCGAAATCGACGCTGAACAGGTGTTTCGCCACCCCGCTGTCCTGGCGCTGCCAGGTCTCGCCGCCGTCGTCGGTGTGTACGATGAGCCCCGCGCGCCCGACGGCCCAGCCATGGCGGCGATCGACGAAGTCGACGCCGTACAACGGTTCGCCGGTTCCTCCGCGCTGCGCCTGCCAGCTGCGTCCGCCGTCGGTGGTGCGCAAGATCGCGCCGAAGGCGCCCACGGCCCAGCCCTGTTGGGCGTCGACGAAGGCGGTGGCGTAGAGATCATCGCGCCACGCCGAATCGGCCGGTGTCGGTTCGGCGAACGAGGCGGTGCCGAGGCACGCCGCCAGGGCGAGCGCCGCTCCAGCCGAGCGCACCGCGCCGACACGGGGCTCGCGTCCTTCATCCGTCACCGGAGACTGCCGCCGCATCGAGCGGTGCTTATACGCTGCGATCCGCCGACGGTGTCAAGGTCGATGCCGCGTGCGGTCGAGCCGTTGGCGCGCATCGCTCGCCTCGGCACACAGCGCCGGACCTGAGTACTCCGACGGCGGGGGTTGACGGGTCACCCGCCGGCAGCGGAGAGGGGCGGTGAGGCGAATGGAGGAGACGGCGGCGAGTGGCGCCCGATCACGGCGGGCGTCGGTCTTGCTTGTGAGCGGCGCGGCGCTCGGCGCCTTGCTCGCCGCGTTCGGTCTCGAGGTGCGCGCGGCCCGCCAGCTGCCGGAGGGGACCGTGGCGATGGTCGATGGCGAGCCCATCCGCCGCCAGGACTACCTGCAGTTGAGCGCGGCCCTGGCCGCCGATTCCGGCGCCGCACTGAGCCCGGCCGAGCGCCGTCGCGTGCTCGATCGCTTGATCGACGAAGAGCTCCTGCTGCAGCGCGGACTCGCCCTCGACATCGTACGCCACGACCGCCGCGTGCGCGGTGAGCTCACGCAAGCCGTGATCGATCAGATCGTCGCTGAGGCTGGCGAGCAGGAACCGAGCGACCAGGAGCTGGCGCAGTTCTACGCCGCCAACCGCGATTTCTTCGCCGCTACCGGTTCCCTGCGCGTGCGCCAGATCTTCGTGCCTGCCACGACCGATGGCGATGCGGCGGCCCGCGCGCGCGCCGAGGAGGCTGCGGCACGCGTGCGCGCGGGACAGCCGATGGATGCGGTCGCGGCGGCGATCGGCAGCGCGCCGGTGGCACCCGTGCCGGATGCGCTGCTGCCGCCGGCCAAGCTGCGCGACTACCTCGGCCCGACGGCGCTACGCACCGTCCTGGCGCTCGCGGTGGGCGAGGTCAGCCCGCCGGTGCGCACCGCCGGCGGCTATAACGTTCTGCAGGTGGTCGAACGCCAGTCGGGCGGCCCGCCGGCGCTGGCGGACGTTCGTGCCCAGGTGCGCGAGGAGTACCACCGCCGGGCCGGCGAACAGGCGCTGCGCGCCTACCTCGACGAGGTGCGGCGCGAGGCCGAGATCACCGTCGCCGAGCCCCTGCCATGAGGTGGGCGCCCCTCGCCCTGTTGGCGGCGCTGGCCGGCGCCGCGCTGCCGGCCACGGCTCACGAGCGCCGCGTATCCTACTCCTCCTGGGATCTCTCCGCCGCCGGAGCGCGCATCACGGCTCGGGTGAGCTGGCGCGACCTCTCGCAGGTGCCATGGCCGGCCGGCGCCGACGATCAGCAGTTGGGTGCGTACGTGGCGGACCGTCTCACGCTCGCCAGCGCAGCGGGTCGCTGCGCGATCGTTCGGCCGCCCCAGCGCCGAGCCGATTCGCCGGCGCGTGCGGCCTTCACCTGGGAAGTCGCCTGCCCGTCGGCCGACGGGTTGGAGCTGCGCAGCGATCTGCTGTGGCCGCTCGCCCCGTCGCACCAGCACCTCGCCCGGGTTCGGCTCGCCAGCGGCGAGATGCGCGAGCGTCTCCTCACCGCGGCGGCGCCGAGCTGGGCGCTCGGCAAGGCGGACGGCGGTTCCGCCGGGGAGTCCATCTGGGAGTTCGTGCGACTGGGAGCCGAACACATCGCCAGCGGCTACGACCACCTGATCTTCCTCTGTGCGCTCCTTCTCTTCGGCGGCTCGCTGGGCGACATCGTACGCATCGTCACCGGCTTCACGCTCGCCCATAGCCTGACGTTGGCATTGGCCGTCAGCGGTCTGGTGCGAGCCGGCGGGGAAAGCATCGAGGCGCTGATCGGGCTCTCGATCGCCTTGGTGGCGGCGGAGAACTTGTGGTTGGTCGGAGCGCGCCGCCCAGCCGCGCGCTGGGGCCTCGTCGGGGTCCTGCTCAGCCTCGCCGCCGCGGCGGCGCTCGGGCGCGGCAACGTCTCGGCCCTGACGCTGGCCGGCGTGGCGCTGTTCGCGGCGTGCTACTTCGGTGTGTTGGCGCAGGCCGCCCGACCCGTCCCGCTGCGCGTCGCCGTCGCGTTTCTGTTCGGTTTGGTGCACGGGTTCGGCTTCGCCGGCGTCCTGCTCGAAGCCGCGCTACCGAGCGAACGAGTCCTGCGCGCCCTGTTCGGATTCAACCTCGGGGTCGAGCTCGCACAGGTCGCCTGCGTGTTGGCGCTCTGGCCGCTGCTGCGCTACGCGGCTCGCCACCAGGCCTGGCACACCCGGCTGGTCGACTACGGTTCGGCCGCGATCCTCACCGTCGGCGTCTACTGGTTCGCCAGCCGCTGCTACGCGTAGCGCGGAACAGTTGCCATAGGGCCTTTCGCCGCAGGGGGCGCACGGCGTGCGCCCGGGGTGGCGCGGGCGCGGTGCATGCACCGTTGGCCAGCGTCGCGCCCGCCTCCGTGCACCGTCGCTTCAGGCCAGCCCGCCGAGCTCCCGCAAGGCGCCTTCGACTTCGTCGACCGCGATTTGGTGCAAGCAGTCGTAGTGGCCGAAGCGGCAGGTCCGTTCGAGACACGGACTGCACGGCAGCGGGTGGCGAACGACGCGCGTTTTCGGTCCCAGCGGCCCGGTTCGTTGCGGGTCTGTCGAGCCAAACAGCCCGACGGTCGGGATCCCGAGCGCGCCGGCGACATGCATCGCGCCGGAGTCGTTGCCGACGAAGCCGGCGCAGCGCGACAAGAGCGCGATGGCTTGACCGACCGATGTCTCGCCCGCCGCGACCAACGCTCCCCGCCGACTCGCGGCGGCGACGTGCATGCAGCGCTCGCGCTCGCCCGGCGCGCCGACCAGGACGCACTCCACGGCGTCGCGCTCGCCGAGACGATCGATCAGTGCCGCCCAGCGCGCCGCCGGCCATTCCTTGGCCGGGCCGTAGGCGGCCGCCACGGCCAGTGCAACCAAGGGACCGCGCCGGCGCCGGCGTGACGCCAACCAGGCGTCCATTTCGGCGCGGTGGCCCGGCGCGACCTCAGGCCGACATTCGGTGGCATCGCCGCCGATATCGAGCGTGGCGCTCACGAGGTGGAGGTAGTCGTGCACCTGGTGTCCGCGCCGCAGCGGCGCCGGGCGGCGCGCCGCGTCAGTGAGCAACAGCCGGCGCCCATCGGTCGCATACCCGACGCGGCGCGGCACGCCTGCCAGCGCCGCCCAGAAAGCCGATTCGAAGCTGCGCGGAAAGAGCACGGCAAGATCGAATCGCCCGGCGCGGATCGCACCCACCGCACGCCGCCGATCGGCGAGGCCGGCGAGAGAGCGCCCGACGCGGTAGGCGATCACCTCATCGAGCCACGCCGCGCCATCGAAAAAGCTCGCCAACTCCTCCTTCACCAAGACGGCGAGATGGGCGGCCGGATAGGCCCGCCGCACGGCGCGCAACGCCGGCAGGCTCATGACCAGGTCGCCCAGCCAGTTGACTTGCTTGACCAGCACGCGCGCCGGCGCGACGGGCGGCCGCAGACGCGCTCGCGCCATCGCTGCGACCCTTATCGCACGATCCGGTAGTCGAGCCGGCCGGTAGCGGTGCGCGCGCCGTCGGTCGTCGCGCTCACTCGCACCGCGGCGATTCCGTCGCTCACCTCGTGCAACGCGGCCGTGAGGTGCAGCTCGGAGCCCGGCTCGGAGAAGGCGCGCACCTTGAGGTCGTGCACGCCGGCGGCGCGCACGCGCCCGGCATCGACGCCGAGGGCCTCGGCGGCCACGGCGACGGCGAGGCGATTCTGTGCCTCGGCGAGCAGCGTGGCGGGAAAGACCGCGCGGCGGGGAAAGTGGTCGGCGAAGTATTCCGCCGTACTCGGCACGTGCAGCACGGCGCGTTGCGCGCCGTCGGATTGACGAGTGAGGCCTTGCAAGTCCGGGTTGGACGGCAGCCCGACCGTGGCGTTCGAACCGCCCGCGCACAGCGCCGCAAGACGATGCCGCACGGCGACGGGGTCGTCGAAGGCCTCGACCGGTAGCAATGGGCCGACACAGCGGACGAGGTTCGCGACCACCGCACCGCCGCAAACCGCCGACCCGGAGTAGCGCACCGCCCGCCCGTCGTAGCGATCGACGCGCGCCCGCAGCTCGATCGGCGTCCCGCGGCACCCGCCGAGATCGGTGTCGGGCAGCAGAACCTCGCTGACCACGGCGGCGACCGGACGGAGGGTGAAGTGGCTGCGCGCCATCGCGATCCACGCCGCGAGCTGGCCCACCGCCTCGATGATCAACCACGATGGCAGCCCGCCATCGGGTGGGAGATCGAGTGCGCCATGCGCCGTGTCGTGGTCGAGGGCGCTGATGCGATCGACGAAGAGGAAACCCATGGCCTGCGCGTTCCTCGTCTAACCGCCCCTCCGCGCCGCCGCAACCGGGTGCTGTCGACGCGTCCCGCTGGCGCCGAAGCGCGCCGAACGCGCTTGCGTAGCTCGCTGTTTCGCCCGTGTGGTATGCCGCGGCGCCATGCGGATCGGACTCACGGGCAGCGTCACCGGGCGGGTCTTGGCGGAAGGGATGCGATAGGTGACCGCGATGCGCTTTCCATTTTTCACGGCGCCGCCCAGCGCTCCGCGGTCCATCGCAACAGGCGCGCCGCGCCGGGTGCCAGTTCGAAGTCTAGCGACGCCAACGGTTGCCACTCGGCGTTGTCGAGATCGAGCGCCTCCGGTACGGGGGTATTGGAGGCGAGTTTGAGCTCGGCGCGAAGGCCGCGGCGATAGTCTCGGTTGACCAGTAGCGCGGCGAGGCTGCCGCGCCCGTCGCCAAAGAGTCCGACCGTAATCGGGCCGCCAGTGATCGCCGCGATCGGACCGATCGGGAACGGAATGGCGATCTCTCCGGTCGCGTCGGCGACCGCGATCGAGCGCCAACCTTCCAGTGCGTTGCCGATCAGGCGCACGATCCGGTTCAGACGCATGGCCTCGAAGTAATGCACCGTCGGCCGGCCGCGCTCGATGAGTCCGTGGCGAAAGTCCCAGTCGTCGTATGACCGCGGTGTCCAGTAGGCGAAGTACGAGATGCCGCGCGCTCCGAAGGCGAGAGCGTGGAAGAGCTGCCAGGCCAACTCGGCTTCGGTGGGGTCGCGGTAGGGTCCGTGCGGCATGGCGAGCGCGATCCACAGAAACGGCAGGTCGTGATCCAGGGCGACGCGCCGCAGCGCCGCCAGATTGGCGAAGAAGGTCGGGCGATCCGTGTTCGCTCCGAAGGGGTAATAGTCGACGCTCAAGAGCTGCGGTCGGACCTCGGTGGCGAAGCGCTCGAGATAGTCAGCGTACGACGCGGCGCCTAAGAGATGCGGCGGGATGAAATCGGGCAACAGGTTGACGTAGGCCAGCCGCGCGGGGTCGGCTGCCCGCAGAGCAGCGACGGTGGCGGCGACGGCCGGAAAGCGCTCGGCCGCCGGTTCGTCCAGGACCATGTAGCCGTCCAGGGCTGGCGCATCGCGGTAGTCGGCGACGGCGGCGGCGACCTGCGCCGGCGCCGCCGCCGCGCCAGTCGCGGCGGCATAGATGCGGTGATCGGCCACCCACATGCGCAAACCATGCCGTTCGGCCAACGCCAGGGCGCGGCGGTTGGCGGCGACGTCGAGCGCGCCCTCACAGGGCGCGCCGATGGTGGTGAATCCGGCGGCGGCGATCTCGGCGACGCGCGCGTCGTCGAGTTCCTGCAGCGGCGGGGCGCACCAAAACGTGATCACGAAGGGCCGCGCCTGCCAGCTCGGCGCGCTGGGAGGGGGCGCAACTGCGCTACAACCCGCCAGCAGCGCCAGCAGGCCAAACCCGGCGGCCCCGAGACCGCCGAGCCATTTGCTCCACATGCCCCGTTTCCACCCCGGCTCGGACGACCGGCTCTGTAGCCCGGATCGTCGGGCGACGCCACAACGGGCTAGTCCGTTGAAGAAGGCCGCGCTCATCCTTCGACGGGCTCAGGATGAGCGGGAAGTGCTTGTGCCGCAACGTGTTCCGCTCACTCTTCGACAACCTCAGGACATGCCCTGAGCCCGCCGAAGGGTTGGCGGAACACGTTCGTCAACGGGCTGCTACGGCTGACGGGATGCGGAAGCGCTCACCGGACAACTCCGGCCGACGGCTGCGCGGAGTGCCGCAACCGGTCAGAGGTAATACAGGAAAAGGCGCTGAAACCCGCGCTGGCGGAAGGCGGGCGGCGCCTCCTTCCAGAAGTTGGGCTCCTCGTAGGCGGGAAGGCTGCACAAGCAGCGCTCGCAGTTCGGACACAGCTTGGATGGCTCACCGTCGAGATGTGGACACCAGACAGCAGCAAAAAGATCGAACTCGCGCCGGCATAGCGGGCAGGGCACGACATGGCTGACCTTGCGCTTCGTCTCAGATGCGAGTCGACCGCCGAGTAGATTATCGCGAGCTTGTGACAGGGGCATGTGACGATGAAGTTCCAGTGCGTAGCGCTGTTGCGAGATCAAAGACGCCCTGAATGCACTCGTTTGTTGCGCGTTTCGATGCACGCCTTGCGGCGCCCGGCAGGCAGGAAGCAAGAAAAATGCCTTGATCAACAATCTGCGGCGCCCACGTGGCACCACGGGTATGGTGGGGTGTAGGGACAGGCGGGATGGTGTCACTTGCTGACCGTTTGATGCTGACTGCGCTACGGGCGGTGCCACAGCATGTCGTGTCGCATCTCGCCGGTTGGGCGGCCGCCCGGCGGCTCCCGCCGGCGCTCCGCCAGCCTGTGGTACGCGGCTTCGGTCGTCTGGTCGGAGTCGATTTCGGCGAGGTGCGCGATCCGCTGTCGTCCTTCGACAGCCTGCAAGCCTTCTTTACTCGCGCTCTGCGCGATGGGGTCCGCCCCGTGGACGAAGCCCCCGATGCGTTGGTCTCTCCCTGTGACGGGAGTTGGGGCTGTGCGGGGGCGGTGGAGGGGGGTCAATTGCTGCAGGTCAAAGGGCGCGCGTACAGCCTGGCGCGGTTGCTCGGCGATCCGCCGGCGGCTGGCGAATTCGACCGCGGGACCTACGCGACGCTGTATCTGGCGCCGCGCGACTACCACCGCTTTCACGCTCCCTGCACGGCGCGGGCGCGCCGGGTCGTCTACCTGCCGGGTGCCCTGTGGCCGGTGAACCGGCTGGGGCGCGAGGGGATTGGCGATCTGTTCGCCGTCAACGAGCGTCTGTGCGTGTACCTGTCGCTGGGCGCGAGCGCGGCCGATCTCTGTCTGGTTGCGGTTGGTGCGACGCTGGTCGGAAAGATCCGCCTGCTCTTCGATAGCCTGACGACCAACATCCGCGGCGGCGCCGCGATCGAGCGCCGCTACCCGGAGGGGGTTGCGCTG
This sequence comes from uncultured Binatia bacterium (SeqCode), assembly GCA_964475125.1. Classification (GTDB taxonomy): domain Bacteria; phylum Desulfobacterota; class Binatia; order HRBIN30; family CADEER01; genus CAYYWP01. The sequence continues at coordinate 30,522 of CAYYWP010000003.1, forward strand.
AGCAAGGGACAGGAGTGCGGACGATTCGAGTTCGGCTCGACCATCGTCCTCCTCGCCAAGCCCGGCGCGGCGACGATCGAGCCGAAACCGCCCGGAACGCCAGTGCGCCTTGGGCAGCGTATCGGCACTGTGCATGTGAGTGACTGAAGCAAGACGGGAAGGCCCTCAGCCTGAAGGCGCGCTCGCCGGCGGTTCGGGCGGCCCGACCTCGGCATCAGTCCCGCCGTCGGGCGGCAGCCGCCACGCCTCGGGCGGGACGAGGTGACGTTCCTCGCCCTCACGATGCCAGAAGATCTGCAACTGAAGCGTCTGCGACACCTCGTCGATCTCGACGGCAAAGTCGTGCGATCCAGCCGCCAGCGGCTTGCTCAGGTCCGTCCGTTGGCCGTCGAGCCATGCCTTCCAGGGGGCGTTGCTGTCGACGACGAGGTGGTAGCCGCCGGGTTCAGGGACGATCAGGCGGCCGCGCAAGGCGCTGCGAAAGTGCGCCGGGAAGGTCGGCGGCATGAAGGCGAAGAGCGGATAGGGCTCGTGCCGAATTCTCCGTCGGTCACCGAGGTCGTACTCGCCGAGCAGCCCAATGTCCGGATCGCGCTGGCGCTGTTCCAGCGCCGCGCGCGGCACGGCCGCGAAGCCGAGGACCGCGCGCGGTGCGCCGTACGGCTCGGCGATCGGCCAGTACGCATCGAGTGCCCAGGAGCGCAGCACGGGCTCGCGCCGCTGCGACAGCTCGGCGGCGGGGTAGAAGGCGCGCACCGCGTCGGCCGCTGGCAGCGCCGCGCCGGCCATCATGAACAACGCGCCGCGTTCGGGGGCGCTCGGCAGGGGCAGCACCTCCGCAAGGCTGCCGACGCCGCGCAGCTGCACTCCCCAGGCGCGGGCCAGAAAAGCCAGGATCTCATGCTCGGCGACGAAGTCGTCCGCCAGGACGTAGCCGGTCCACCCCGGTCCGTAGCCGCGCAGGGTACGGGCCATTTCAACGATGCGCTCACCCTGAAACCAGTGGAACGCCGGATGCGAATAGAGTCGGTAGAAATAGAGGTGGAAATCGATCAACGGTACGAGTCCGACCAGTGCCAGCGCCAGCCATCGCAAGGCGCGCCGCGCCGGCGCCGCTGCCGCCGCGGCCAACATCCGCTCGAGCGGCAGTGCGGCCCACACGTAGAGTGGCAGGGTGGCGTACAGCGCCCGGTACAACCGCGGTGCGCCACCCGAAAGGACACCGGGAATGAGCCCGACGACCACCCAGGCCAGCAGCAGCACGTGGCGCGGCTGCCGCCAGCCCAACAGGCTGGCGAGCACGCCGTGCACGCAGAGAAAGCCAACGACGGCGTTGAAGGCCGGATCGGTACCGATGCCGAACCAGTGGAACTCGGGCCCTTGCTGGTAGTGGAACATCGCCAGCGTGCGCCAGGCGGCGTCCCACAGCGGCGCCCAGCTGTCGCGCTCGCGCATGACGGCCCAGATCGACTCCGAGCTGACCCGCCCGATCAGCGCATGCGGATCGGCGAGATAGCCGCGCGCCGCCGGTACCAGGGCGACGGCAAAGACGATGGCCAAGGCCAGTCCACTAGACCATCGCAGCGCCACTCGACCCGTCCCGCCGGCGGTCGATGTCCGACTCGCCGGATGTCGCCCCGCCCAGGCCAGCGCCCCGAGGTAGGCGATGGCGATCGGTGGCGTGATGCGGGCCGAATGATAGGTGTACGCACACAGCGCCAGCGGCAGCCCGGCAGCGGCGGTGACCGCCCAGCGCGCGCGCGCCGTCCCCTGTACCAGCAGGCACAGGCCGGCGAGCAGAAAGAACTCGCCGCTGATGATCTGCACGAGCTGCTTGGCATGCGAGATCTGCGGCGGCGAGCAGGCGTAGAAGAGGGCCGCGAGCAGGCCCACCCTGGCGCCGAAGAGGGGCGCGGCGATGCCATAGAGTAGCGGCGCGCCGGCAATGCCCAGCAGCACGCTGGGCAGGCGCAACGTCCATGGGTCGGCGCCAAAGAGCCAGAAGGCGCCGGCGATGAAGTAGTTGGGCAGGGCGTGGAAGTAGCTGAACGAGTGGACGACGATCTCGAACGGCGAGCGGACGGTGCCATCGAGAATGTCGAAGGCGAGCAGGCCGTTCACCGCGTCGTCGCCCCAGAGGCCGGGTGGTTCGAGTCGGTAGGAGCGGAAGAACGCCGCGATGCCGGTGACGGCCAACAGCAGCCACCGCCGCTGGCGCGCCGGCAGCTCGGCCGGCGCAGCGGCCGTCCATAGCGACTGCGGCCAGTGCAGCAGCACTACGCTGGCTGCGAGTAGGGGGAGGCCGAGCACTGGTTGCGCGTCAGCGAGCAGCAGGGCACCGGCGATGCCCATCGCCGTCGAGGCGAGCGCTGCAGCCACGGCGGTCATACTGGCCGAGTTGCGGTCCGGCAACGGGCTAACCGATGGCGCCGGCCTCGCGCAGGGCGGCGATGCGTTCCCAGTCGTAGCCGAGCTCGAGTAGCACCGCCTCGGTGTGCTGGCCGAACTCCGGCGGCATGGTCGGGATCGCCGGCGCGGTGCCGGCGAAATCGGCGGGACTGGCGATCATCTCTGCCGTACCGTCGGCGACTTCGACGGTGGTGAACGCCCCGCTGGCGCGCACCTGCGGGTCGGCGAGCACTTCGGGGACGGTCTGCACGGGTGCCCACCACATGCCGGCGCGATCGAACGCCGAAGCCCAGTGCGCCATCGGCTGGCGCGCGAAGAGTTCGTCGAGCTCGGCGACGCACTCGGCGCTGTGTTGGCGGCGGCTGCGGATGTCGCGGAAGCGCGGGTCGTGCGACAGCTCCGGCCGCTCGACCGCGCGGACGAGATCGGGCCAGTGGCGGTCGGCCTGCAGGCCGAGCAGCCAGAACCACTTGCCGTCGCCGCTGCGGTAACAGTTGATGAGCGGGTTCGGCACCGCTCGGCGGCTGTACGGGGGATCGAGGCGGCCGAGGCGCAGGCGCAGGCTCAGATCCCACCCGAGGACGTAGGCGCCGCTGCGCAACAGCGAGGTCGACACCAACTGTCCCTGCCCCGTGCGCTGGCGCGCGACCAGGGCGGCGCACACGGCGCTCACCGCCGCCAGCGCCGTGGTGTGGTCGCCCATGCCGCCGCGCTGTTGCGGCGGTTCGTTGCCGGGCGGGACGAGCGACATGGCGATGCCGGCGCGCGCCCACCAGGCGCCGACGTCATAGGCGGGTCGATCGCACTCCGCGCCCTGAGTGCCGTAGCCGCTGACACGGCAGTACACCAGGCGGGGATTGACTGCCTGCGCGCTGGCGTAGTCGAGGCCGACGCGCGCCAACGCGCTCGTGCGCAGGTTGGAGACGAAGACGTCCGCCCGCTCGATGAGTTGGCGGGCGAGGGTGCGGCCTTCGGCGTGCTGGAGGTTGAGCGCGACGCTGCGCTTGCCGCGGTTGTCGAGCTCGAAGGGGGGATTGATCGGCAGATCGGAGCCGATGCTGTGCAGGAACAAGCCGCGCATCGGATCGCCGCCGGGTGGCTCGATCTTGATCACCTCGGCGCCCCAGTCGGCCATGATCCCGGCGGCGGCCGGACCGGCCACCCAGAATCCCAGCTCCAGTACGCGGACGCCCGCGAGTGGTCCCGGCATTACCCTCTCCCACGCATCGACTCAGATGCTGCGAACGCGCCGGTTCCCTGCGCCGTATGGGTGGTTCTCAAATCCGCTCCCACGCATCGGCCGGCATCAGGCTGGCGCAGAAGCCGGGCTGGACCAACCCGGCCAGCAGCTCGGCGCTGTCGGCGATGCGCGGGCCGGGCCGGTTCAGATAGGCGTTGCCGTCGACGGCGTAGGCGCGACCGTTGCGCACTGCCGCGAGCCCCCGCCATTCGCTGCGCGCGGTGAGCGCCGGCAGCTCGCGGCGGGTTTGCGCCAAGTCGAACCCGCACGGCATGACGATGACCACGTCGGGCTCGGCGGCGCTGAGGGCCGCCCAGGTGATCGGCGTGCTCGCCGCTCCCGCCGCCACCAGGTCGTAGCGCCCGCCGCCCAGCTCGACCAGCTCCGGGATCCAGTTGCCCGCCACCATCAGCGGGTCGGTCCACTCGATGCACGCCACCCGCGGGCGGCTGCGGGCGGGCGCGACGCGCCGTTCGACGTTCGCCAGGCGCTCGCGCAGGCCGGCGATCAATCGTTCGCCCGCCTCGACACAGCCGGCTGCTCTGGCGACGGTGGCGAAGTCCGCCAGGATATCGGCCAGCCGGGTGGGCTTGAGCGAGACGATCTCGGCCTTCGAGTGCAGGAAATCGCGCACCGCCTGTTCGACCTCGCCGAGCGACACGGCGCAGACCTCGCAGTGATCCTGGGTGACGATGAGATCGGGGCGGGCGGCGCGCAACGCCTCGCCGCGAATCCGGTACACGCTCAACCCGTCGCGCACCAGCTCGCGCACCGCCGCATCGATCTCCGCCGCGCCGCCGCGCGGATCGATCTTCACTTCGGTCAGCACCGGTCGGCCGGCGACCTCGGCCGGAAAGTCGCACTCGTGCGAGACTCCCACCAGGCGATCGGCGAGCCCGAGCGCACAGAGGATCTCCGTGGCGCTCGGCAGCAGCGAAACAATGCGGCTGACGGGCATAAAGGCTTCAAACCACAGATGAACACGGAGAACCACCGATGAACACCGAGCCCTCCCCCCCAGCCCCCCCGGCGCCGGTGGAACCCGCGCCCTACAGGGCGGAGCGCTCTGTGTTCATCGGAGGTTCTCCGTGTTCATCTGTGGTCCTCAGGTCCTGCAAGACTTTGCGGGCTGACTGGGCTGCGGTATAGGTATCGGCTCGATGCCGTCCGTCTACATCGAAACCTACGGCTGCCAGATGAACGTCGCCGACAGCGAGCTGATGCGCGGCCACTTGACCCGCTCCGGGTACACGCTGGCCGGCGACCCGGCCGAGGCGGACGTGATCCTGCTCAACACCTGCGCCATCCGCGAGCACGCCGAGGAGCGCGTGCTGGGGCGATTGGGGGCGCTGGCGCATCACAAGCGGCGCCGGCCGCACGTGCAGATCGGTCTGGCCGGCTGCATGGCGCAACACGTACGCGACACGCTGCTCGAGCGTACGCCGCTCGACTTCGTCGTCGGCCCCGATGCCTACCGCCGCCTGCCGGCCCTGCTCAGCGGCGATCCGTTCGTCGACGTGCGCTTGGATCGCGAGGAAACGTACGCCGACCTGACGCCGCAGCGCGATGCCGGGGTGCGGGCGTGGATCACCATCATGCGCGGCTGCGACAAGTTCTGCACCTTCTGCATCGTGCCCTACGTGCGCGGCCGCGAACGCAGCCTGCCCGCGGCGGCGGTATTGGCACAGGTGCGCGAGGCGGCGGGCGAGGGCTACCGCGAAGTCGTCTTTCTCGGCCAGACCGTCAACGCCTATCGCGACGGCGAGACCGACTTCGGCGCGCTGCTGCGCGCGACCAGCCGCATCGACGGCGTGGCCCGGCTGCGTTTCACCTCGCCGCACCCGAGCGACATGACCGACAGCGCCATCGACGCCATGGCCAGCGCGCCGGCGGTCTGTCCGCAGCTGCACCTGCCGGTGCAGTCCGGCTCGAACGCGGTGCTCGAGCGCATGGCGCGCGGCTACACGGTCGAAGCCTACCTGCGTCTGGTCGAGCGCTTGCGCACCGCGGTGCCCGATCTGGCGCTCAGCACCGATGTCATCGTCGGCTTTCCGGGCGAGAGCGCCGACGACTTCGAGGCGACGCTGGCGCTCATGCGCGCGGTGCGCTTCGACAGCGCCTTTCTATTCAAGTATTCGCGGCGCGACCACACCAAGGCCGGCAAGTGGCCGGAGACGGTGGCGGAGGAAGAGAAAGGGGCGCGCCTGGCGGCGGTCATCGCGCTGCAGGAAGAGATCGCCGCCGAGCGCAACGCGGCGTGGATCGGCCGCGAGGTCGAGGTGCTGGTGGAAGGCCCGGCCCGCCGCCGCGACGGCTGGTGGGTCGGCAAGACGCCACAGTTCAAGACCACCGTCTTTCCGTCCGCCGCCGCGCAGCCGGGTGATCTCGTCCGCGTGCGCGTCGCCGAGGCGACGGCGCACACGCTGATCGCACACGCCGCCTGACAGGCAACCGAAACCGCCGCGCTCATCCTTCGAGGGGCTCATTCTTCGACGGGCTCAGGAGAGCGAAGTGGATCAACAGACGGCGCGTAAGCCCCTCCCTCAATTCGGTGCGTGCACGCCGCGCCCGCCGTAGTAGCGGTCGGCGCCGAAGGCCTGCGACTCGAGGGTCGGGCGCTGATCCTGGATCGGCGCCACCAGCTGGCGGACGGCGCCCGCGAACGGCACTGGCGAGGCATGGCCGCCGTAGGGGTCGGTGTACCAATAGAGCGGCCCGCCGGCGTTGGCGAGGGAGAAGTTGCTGAAATACGTCTCGCGGTGCGCGCCGACGAATGGCGAGGTGGGATCGTCCCAGGCGATCGGGGTCTGCCGGGTGCCGTAGTCGGTGGCCAGATCGCAGGCGCCGCCGCGCGCCCGGTCGCCGTTCGACTCCACCTCCCAGCACAGGTCGATCACGTAACGCAGGCGATTCGGCGCCGCGGCGTCGAAGTAGCGGGCCGGATCGAAGACCGCGAAACCGGGGTCGAAATAGGCGATCTGGCGCCCATCGGCGGTGCGGAAGTAGTTGCCCGTGCCCCAGATCTCGTAGAAGTTAGCCGACCACTGCCCGGCCGGAACCAGCCAGTCGCGCAGCGCGCAGGCGCGATCCGGGATGCTGCGCAGGCCATTGCCCGACGGCATGTCGAAGGCGGTCAGCGCGTCGACGACCACGCTGCGGTCGCACCCGCGCTGGAAGCGGTTCGGTTCTGCAAAGGCACCCAAGGTGGTGCCGATCAGCTCGCTGCCGTCACTGCAGCGCGCCGCGAACACCACCTCGTGCACGTTCATGCCGAAGGCATCGGGTGAATGGACGCCCTGATGGATCTTGGCGAGAAAGTCGCAGGTGATGTCGAGCGGCGTCAGCGGCTGCGTGGCGGTGCCATTGCTGCGCAGCAATCGGACGTCGTTCTGCCACTCGATCTTGTGGCCGACGTGGTCCTCATGCCGGTGCGCGCCGCCACCGCTGACGTTGACCCAGGCGTCGAGCGCTTCGTTGGCGAGGCCGAAGGGGATGCCGGTGCGACCCGGATGGGCCGGATGCGCGTAATGTGCCGTGAGCCACGCGTGCAGGTCGGAGCCGCGCGGATCGCGGCCGTGTTCGTGTCCGAAGGTGCACGTGCGGCCGGTGGCCGGATCGACGACTTCCGGCGCGTGCCAGGTCGGATACTTCTTGCCGTCCGGTCCGACGACGTAGAAGCTGTCGTGTAGAGCCGCGCTGCAGGTGTCGAAACGCCCCGGCGACCAGATACCGAAGGCGGTGCTGCTCGGCACCCTACAGCCGTCGCCGAGACAGGCCGGCGTCGCCGTCGCGGTGGGGGTCGGGGAGGGCAGGCGTGGGGTCCAGCTCGGGGTGCGCGTCCGGGTCGCCGTCGCCGTTCCCGGCGCGGCTTGGCAGGTGAGGCGAACGGTCGTGCTGTCGAGCTGGCGGACCACCAGCCGCCGGCCGGCGCAGCGCGCATCGATCACCTCGGCGCCGCTCATGCGCACGATGGTGCCGTCGAGTTGGGCTGCACCGGCCGTCATCGCTGCCAGCCCACCGAGCAGCAGAACCGCCACGATCGATCCCATCGGTGCGTGTATCGTCTTCATGTCCCCCTCCCTCGTCGGCCCAATCAGCATGAAGTGGGCCACGGCAATGCGCGCCCCGACGCGCATGCACGCAGAGATGCGGCGCGGTGTCACTGTATGGCGCAGCGACGTGATCGTGGCGTATCGACAGGGCGCGCAACGTCGCGCGCTGTGCGCCCCGCTGTAGCGGCCTGCCCGGCTCACCGGGCAGGTGGCAACCGCTACCCATCTGCGGTGGAGGGTGCTACCTCACGCGCCGATGGAGTACTTCAGCGCCGAGCAGCGGGCTTTTCAGCAGACCATCCGCGACTTCTTCGCCGCCGAGGTCAACCCCTACGTCGACGAATGGGAGCGCCAGCGCATCTTTCCCGCTCACCAGGTGTTCAAACGCGCCGGTGAGCTGGGCATGCTCGGCATCACCTACGACCCGCACTACGGCGGCAGCGGCTTGGATTACTGGTGGACCGCGGCGTACTGCGAGGCCATGAGCGCTGCCTGTCCGTGCAACGGCGTGCCGATGGCGATCATGGTGCAGACCGACATGTGCACGCCGGCGCTGCACGACTTCGGCAGCGCAGAGCTCAAGGAGCGCTTTCTGCGCCCGTCGATCAGCGGCGAGTTGGTCGGTGCGATCGGCGTCAGCGAGCCGGGCGCCGGCTCGGACGTCTTCGCCATCCGCACCACGGCGCGGCGCGACGGCGACTTCTACGTCATCAACGGCCGCAAGATCTTCATCACCAACGGGGCGCAGGCCGACTACATCACGCTGCTCACCAAGACCGACGGCGCGCGCGGTCATCACGGCTTCACGCTCATCATCGTGCCCACCGACACGCCCGGCTTCAGCGTCGCTCGCAAGCTCGACAAGGTCGGCAACCACTGTTCCGACACGGCGGAGCTGGTCTTCGAGGACGTCCGCGTCCCGGCCGCCAACCGCATCGGCGAGGAGGGCCTGGGCTTCATTTATCAGATGAAGCAATTTCAGAAGGAGCGCATGATCGCCGCCATCGGCGCCGCCGCCTCCGCGCAGGCGATGCTCGAGCAGACCGTGCGCTACGTCAAGGATCGCCAGGTCTTCGGCGAGCCGCTGGCGCACAAGCAGGTCGTGCAGTTCACCCTGGCCGAGTTGCAGACCGAGATCGATCTGCTGCGCCAGTTCAATTACCACTGCGTGCGCCTGTACGTCGCCAAGGAAGAATGTACGCGCGAGACCTCGATGGCGAAGCTCGTCGCCGGCCGTCTGGTCCGCAAAGTGGCCGACTGGTGCCTGCAGTTCCACGGCGGCTACGGCTACATGGACGAGTATCCGGTCTCGCGCTACTGGCGCGATTCCCGCCTGCTCAGCATCGGCGCCGGCGCCGACGAAGTGATGCTGCAGGTGATCGCCAAGATCGAGGGGTACGGGAAGGACTGAGCCGGCGCCGATTGGTTCAGCGACCCCCGACTACGCCCGTGCTGCCGCCGCCCCCGGCCAAGATCCGCGTCTTTCATCCCGAGCTGCTGGTCGGGCAGCGCGCCCTGGTGAGCGGCGGCGGTACCGGCATCGGCCGGGTGATCGCGCAGCACCTCGCCGAAGCCGGCAGCGACCTGGTTTTGGCGGCGCGGCACGTCGATCGACTGCAGCAGGCCGCAGCCGAGATCCACGCCAGCACCGGGCGGCAGGTCGACGCGGCGTACGTCAACATCCGCGATCGCGCCACCGTAGAAGCCCTCGGCGCGCTGGTTGCCGAGCGCTGGGGACAAGTCGACATGCTGGTCAACAACGCCGGCGGCCAGTTCGCGCAGCGCGCGCGCGAGTACACGCCGAAGGGCTGGAATGCGGTCATCGAGACCAACCTCACTGGCACCTGGAACATGATCCAGGTGCTGGGCGCGCAGATGCTCGACGGGCGCGGCGGCAGCATTACCAACATCATCGCGGTGGTCGGCCGCGGCTTTCCCGGTATCGCCCACACCGCGGCAGCGCGCGCCGGCGTGCTCGAGCTCAGCCGCACGCTGGCCAGCGAGTGGGGGCCGAAGGTGCGCGTCAACTGCGTCGCCCCGGGGCCGATCCAGACCGAGGCCTTCACCATCGCCTACGATCCGAACGTCGAGGAAATGGCCGCCGGCATGCCGATCGCCCGCTTCGGCAGCCCCGACGAGGTCGCCTACGCGACGGTCTTCCTCGCCTCGCCCGCCGCCGCCTGGATCACCGGCGAGGTCCTCTACGTCGCCGGCGGCCAGCAGATCCAAGGCCGCGTCCAAGCCCTGCTCGACGCCGCGCTGCGCGGGGCGTGAGCGCTGGCCAACGGCTGCCGCAGACCGTGTACTCTTACCTTGCATTTGCTGCAGCATCCGTGGGACGCTGAACGCTACGATCTCGTAGCATCCGGTCCGCGAACCTCCCGGTGGTCGACGGCGGCGTAAGCCGAATCGATGCCCGGCAGGGAGCCCAATTGCGACGGACCTTGGAAACGCCGTGAAGACTCAACCCCAAGCCGAGAAACCTTCCACCACGAAGAACGCGAAGCCCGCGAAGATCACGGCGCAGGGCAGTGGCGCTTGGATCATTCATTTTCAACCCCAGAGTTGTGAGCTTCTCTCGCTTCCTCGCACGGCCGAGAGACCCTAGCGATTCGCCCTCTTCGTGGCCTTCGTGGTTTCAAAGAATTTTCGGATCAGGGGTGAGTGTTACCGGAGCCAGCTAGCGGCGCTTGTTCGAGAGGGGGGTAAATGACGAGACGGAATCGTCCGTGGCAGACGCGGCGACGCCGCGGGGATTTCCTCAGCCCAGCGACGGTAGCGCTCTGCGCCCTCTTTGCTGCCGGTTCGGTCCTGGCGCAGGACGGCATCTACGACGTCAGGCAAACCTCTTCGATCTCGACGGATTTTTCGCGGCTCGACTCGGAGAGCTCGGCGGAGATCCAGCCCAGTAACACTGCCGGTCCGGGCCCAAACGCCTCCTTTACGTCGCGCTACGCGTTCAACCTCAACGCCGATTCGAAGGGCGAACCCCGCTCCCTGGATGCTCGAGCCACCCATGAGATCAGTTTCGAGGTCCGCTCATCGCGCGGCTACAGCTTGCAGATCAGCGCCGGCTGGGTCGGACAGATGATCCGCGAGGCCGACGCCCTCGCATGTGCCGACACGGTCACCCTCTCCGGGGTCACCGGCCAGGTGATCGCCGGTTTCGGCCTGTCTAGCGGCTCCTTGAGCTTGGCCGACCCGCCGGACATCGGGCTGGACACCATGGACGATACGACCCTCGAGATCAGCGACGTCGCCGACGCCGTGATCCGGGTACCCAATCCGCAGGCGACCGAGACTCACACCTTGCGCTTCGAGTTCAGCGCCAGTGTGTTGAGCAATACCTGCGAGGCCGTGGTCCGCCTCGGCGCATCGAGCGGAACGACGACCGGCTGCCAGGTTTGCGGCTACCCCACCCCCGAGCGACAGGAATCAGATGGGCTTTTCGTCGTCGTCCAATTCGTTCCCTCCCGGTGCGGGAACGGACAGGTCGACGCTCCGGAAGAGCAGTGCGACTTGGGGGCGGGAAATGGTTCCGGTGCCTGTTGCGACGGGCTCTGCAAACTGGCGCCCGACAACATGCCTTGCAGCGACGGCCTGTTCTGCAACGGCGACGGCCGATGCGCCTCCGGCGTCTGCCAGGAGCTCGGCAACCCTTGTCTGGGGCCGTGCGCCGTGTGCGACGAAACCAACGATGTCTGTCTGGCGTGCACGCCGACGCCGACGCCAGTGAGTAGCACGCCGACGCCGCGCCCAGTGGCCGGTACCGAGGGAGTCTGCTTCTGCGACGAGCGCGGCGGCGTCGGCATCGCCCAGCTGATCCGGGCGGTGAACATCGCCCTGCAGGTCGAGGCCTGTCCCGCGTCACCATTCGCCGGCGAGTCGCTCGCCGGCCGATGCTTCTGTGCCGCCGACGGCCGTCTGGCGATCGCGCAACTGATCCGGGCGGTGAACATCGCCCTGGGTATCTCCGAGTGCCCGTCGCCTCCCAATCTCCGTTTCGAGGACACCGGATTGACCGTCATCGATCACCAGACCGGACTCGAATGGGCCAAGAGCGACGACGGCGGCGGGCTGACGGATGGGGACAGGGAATACACCTGGACCAGTACGGGCACGGGGGCCGACGGGACAGTGTTCACCACCTACCTGGCGGGCCTGAACAGCCAGCGCTTCGCCGGACACGACGACTGGAGGCTGCCGACCAGCCGCGGTGCCGAAGACTTCGCCGTCGACCCGATTCAACCGGGCGAGCTCGAGTCGATCCTCGACTGCAGCTTCTCCCCGTGTATCGACCCCGTATTCGGTCCCGCCTCCTCGCCCGCCTCGTGGTCATCGTCGACCCTACAGATCAGCCCGACGACTGCTTGGATCGGCGTGCTGTCGACCGGCGCCGTCGTGGCCGACGGCAAGGCCAACGCCTACGGCGCCCGCGCCGTGCGCAACCGCTCGCCCTTGGCGCAAGCGCCGCGTTTCGAAGCGACGGCGCTGACGGTGATCGACCACGAGACGGGATTGGAGTGGGTGAGGACCGATAACAACGGGGGGCTCACCGACGTCGACGCACTGTACTCCTGGAGCAGTACGGGCACAGCGGCGGACGGGACGGTGTTCACCGAGTATCTGGCCGGCCTGAACAGTCAGAATTACGGCGGGCACAACGACTGGCGCCTGCCGTCGAGCCTGGGAAGGCCTGATCGCCAGCCTTTGCAGCCGGCCGAGCTCGAATCGATCGTCGACTGCCGTTTTCCCGGCTGTGTCCACCCGATCTTCGGTCCGGCGCGGAACTTCTATTGGTCGTCCTCGACCAACGTTGCCGAGCCACGCACGGCCTGGGTGGTATTTTTCCTCGATGGCGCGCTCGGCTTCTACGACAAGCAGGAGATGCGGCGCGCCCGCGCCGTACGAAGCATCGCCTCGGCGCCGCTAGTCAATCGGTTTGAAGACACCGGGCTGACCGTGATCGATCATCAGACCGGGCTCGAGTGGGTGAAGACGGATGATGCCGGGGGGCTGACCGACAAAGACAACACCTACGCCTGGAGCGGGTCGGAGACCGCGGCGGACGGGCCCGTGTTCACCGCCTACTTGGCCGGGCTCAACCAGGCGAACTACGCCGGCCACGACGATTGGCGGTTGCCGACCAATTGCGTTTTCCCGGACAGTCCGCCGCAGGCGTGCGAGCTGCAGTCCATCATCGACTGCCGCTTCAGTCCCTGCATCGATCCGGTGTTCGGCCCGACGGCCGCAGGCGTCTACTGGTCCTCCTCTACGAATGCGAGCCTTCCGACCGCTGCCTTCCTGGCGGATTTCAGTTCCGGCAACCCTGGGGCCGCCATCAAGACGTTCTCCCAGCACGCGCGCGCCGTGCGCGGCGCCGGCGTCCCGGCGGGGCGTTTCGAGGATACCGGCCTCACCGTCATCGACCACCGCACCGGTCTCGAGTGGGTGAAGACCGATCAGAGCGGCGGTCTCACGGACGTCGACAACGCCTACCCGTGGAGCGACCCGGGAGACGCGTCGGACGCTGCCAACGGGGAGGCCTTTGCGGAATACCTGGCTGGCCTGAACGCGAGTAACTACGCCGGTCACAACGATTGGCGACTGCCGACCAGCGGTGGACTCGCCGGCGAGCAGCCGAGCCAACCGGCGGAGCTTGAGTCGATCCTCGACTGCAGCTTCCTGGGCTTCAACCCGTACGGTTGCCTCGATCCGATCTTCGGCCCCACGGCCATCGGCTATTGGTCATCCTCGACCATCGCGCGGTTGCCGAGTCTGCCGTACCGCGTGCTGTTCGACCGCCAGTATCCGAATGGGACCTTCGCCGAGGTCGTTGCGGGCGCCGGATCGAACAGCGTTCGCGCCGTGCGCGGCGGGCCCTGATCGCCGGCGCCGCCCTTCCTCGGCCGCTGGTTTCGGCAAGGCCTGCGGCGCCGGATCCGCAGTGGCGGGGAGAAACGCCGGCGGAGGGCGCTCATGCCGCTGCGCCGGCGAGGAAGTCGAGCAGCAGGCGATTGAAACCGGCGGGGTCTTCGAGAAAGAGGCCGTGGCCGCGCGCGGCGACGATGTGGAGGCGGGATGCGGCGATGCCGCGCTGCAGGATGACCGAGCCGCCGGCACCGAGGAAGTCCTTCTCGCCGACGATCATCAACGCCGGGCAGCGGATCTCGCCGAGGCGCGGTGTGAGCGGCTCGGCGTGCAAGCTGGCCATGGCGCGCGCCACGCTGGCGTAGGTTGCGGCGTCGGTCGGCGCGGCGCGCGCCTGCTCGAGACTGACGCCGAGGCGGCGGTACACGGGGTCCATGCCGCGCGCCAGCGCGATGGCGGCGAGGTCTTCATAGAACTGCCGGGCGCGGGCGTTGCACTCGCTCGCCGTGCCGACCAGTACCAGCGCGCGCGTCCGCCGTGGATGCTCGAGGGCGAAGCGCAGGGCGACGACGCCGCCGGCGGAGTGGCCGAGGACGACGGCCTGCTCGACGCCGGCGGCATCGAGTACCCGGCGCAGGTCGGCGGCGAGGTCGGCGACGGTGCACAGCGCGGGATCCGGCGCCGACCGCCCGTGCCCGCGCAGGTCCCAGGTGAGGACGCGGTAGCGCGGCGCCAGCGCCGCGACCTGCGCGGCCCAGATCGCTTGGCTGGACGCCAGGCCGTGCGTCAGCACGATCGCCTGTGGCCCGGTACCGGTCACCGTGTAGTGGAGGTCCATCGCGTCGCCGCGCAACACACCTACAGCGCCATCTCGACGAAATCGCGCTCGGCCTCGCTCCAGCGGAAGGCCTTGGTATCGCGCACTTCGCCGTCGATCACGGAGATGACGATCTGCGCCGCCTGCGGATAGCTTGGCTCGTCCCATGCCGTCGCCTGGGCGCGGTCCTCGGCGCTGAAGTAGGCCGCGTGCTGGGGGTGCGAGTGGTAGAAGGCGCGGATGACCAGCTCGCCCTTGTCGTGCGCGATCAGGACCGGCACCGCCTCGGGCCCCATCGTATAGGCCGTCGCCGCCGTACGCGGGAAGCGGGCCGGATCCTCGGCGTGTTTGGCGTTCTGGATGTTCGTCACGCGCACCGCCTCCAGCGCGCCACCGCGGTCGACGATCACGCCGCAGCATTCCTCGGGGAAGGCGGCGCGCGCGTGGGCGAATAGCTCGTCCAGGAGCTGCTTCGGGAGAAGCACGTAGGGAGGCATCTAAGGAAAAAGCAAAAGGCAAAAGGCAAAAGGCAAAAGGCAAAAGTTCTGAGCGGGTAAGAGGGAAGGGGGATGCTGGTTGATCATTTCTGCTTGTCCTTGGCGCGGGCGACGGACTTGGACAAGATGGCTCGCAATTGTTCGGACTCGTCGACCAGGCTCGCTAGCCTTGATCTGAAAAAAAACCTCAACGCAGAGACCCAGAGTACGCAGAGGACACAGAGGCAACGTGCATGAGTTCGAGTGCGACTCATCGTCATCGTCAATTGGGTTTGGGGTTCGCTCTCTAGACCTTCGTGCTCTGCGTTCTCTGCGGCCTCCGCGCCTCTGCGTTGAATTTCTTTTTGCCTTTTGCCTTTTGCTTCTTGCCTTTTGCCTTCTCTTCTTCAGCCAGCCGCCCATTCGCCTCGATCACCCGGATCAGCCGCGTCAGCGCCTCGTTCACCGGGGTCGGAATTCCGTAGCCTTGGCCGCGGCGCGTGACTGCGCCGTTGATGGCGTCGACCTCGGTGCGGCGCCCGCGTTCGATGTCTTGCAGCATCGAGGCGCGATGGTGGTAGGTCGACGGCACCAGTCGTCCGTAGAACTCCTCGAGGTAATCGGCGGGCGCGGCCCAGGGCAGCGCGACGCCCTCGGCGCGCGCGACGGCGAAGGCTTCGCCGATGACGGCGTCCATCAAGGCGCGGCTCTCGGGATGTTCCGCCAGCGCGCCGTAGTGCACGCGCAGCAGGGCGCCGAGCGGATTGAGCGCGCCGTTGTAGAAGATCTTGGCCCACAGGAGCTCGGGCAGGCGATCGGTGTACACGGCCGGCACGCCCGCGCGGTCGATGATCTCCACCCAGCGCCGCGCCAGCGCATCGCGCGCCGGGTGTGGCCGCAGCCCGCCGATCGCCGTGGGATCGGCGAAGGCGTCGATGCGCGCCAAGCCGGGCGACGGGATGGAGACGCCGAAGATGACGCGGGCGCCGAGCGCGCGCTCGGCGCCGACCAGCTGCTCGAGGATCTCGACGTTGCCGAGACCGTTCTGCAACGAGATGATGACGCCGTCGGCAGCCAGCAGCGGGCCGACCAGACGACCCATGGCCGCCGTGTCATAGGCCTTCACCGGCAGGAGGATGAGGTCGTACGGGCCGCGCAACGTCTCCACGTCGCTGGCGACCTGCAAGCCGCGCAGGTGATGTGAGCCCCAGATGCCTTCGATCGCCAAACCGTCCCGCGCGATCGCCGACATGTGCGGCTCCCGTCCGAACACGGTGACGTCGAAGCCGGCGCGCTGCAGGAAGCCGCCGAACACCGAGCCGAGCGCGCCGGCGCCGGCGATCAACACGCGCATACCAGAACGAACCCTCGAACGCGGAACATGTGGTGGCGCACGGCGCGGTTGTCAAGAAACCCTGGGACTCGCGGGCGCGCGCTCGCCACGCCGGCGATGAACGACTATGCTCCGCGCCGTGCCTCGGGTCGACACTGCCGTGGTGCTGGCTGCGGGCCGCGGAACACGCTTGGGCGCGTTGACCGCCGCGACGCCGAAGCCGCTGCTGGCGGTGGCCGGCCGGCCGATGGTCGCGCACGTGCTGACCGGCCTGGCCGGTGCCGGGGTGCGGCGAGCCGTCGTCGTTACCGGGTATCGCGCCGCGCAGATCGAGGCCGCACTCGGGGACGGCACGGCCTGCGGACTCTCACTCGTGTACCGGCGCCAGCCCCATGCCGACGGGACGGCGCGCGCGCTGCTGCTCGCCGAGTCGGCCATCGATGCCGATGCCTTCGCGCTCTGCTGGGGCGATGTGCTGGTGCCGGCGGCATTCTATGGGGAGATGCTCGCGGCGTTCGCCGCCCACCCCTGCGATGCCTTGCTGGCGGCGAACCCGGTGGATGATCCATGGCGCGGCGCGGCGCTGTATGTCGATGAAGCCTGGCGGGTCTCCCGCCTCGAGGAGAAGCCGCCGCGGGGGACGTCGACCACCGGCTGGAACAACGCCGGCATCATGGTGCTGCGCCGCGCGGTGTTCGACTACGCCCGGCGCCTCTCGCCCTCGGCGCGCGGCGAGTACGAGTTGCCCGAGGCGATCGCCGCGATGATCCGGGACGGCTGTGCCGTGTACGCGCGACCCGTGCGCGGGCCCTGGGCGGACGTCGGCACGCCCGAGGATCTCGCCGCGGCGCAGGCGCTGTTCGCAGGCGAGCCGTGAGCGCGCCATCGCCCGAGCGCCGGGGCGCGCTGGCCGACGCCTTTGCCGCCCGCTACCAGCGACCCCCCGCGGTGTTGGTGCGGGCGCCGGGCCGCGTCAATTTGATCGGCGAGCACACCGACTACAACGGCTTGCCGGTCTTGCCGATGGCAATCGACCGGCACATCACCGTCGTCGCTGCCGCGCGCGCCGATCGCTGCGTGCAGCTGGCGAACCGCGACGCGCGCTACCCGCCGCGTCGCTACGAGCTGCAACCCGAGCCGGAGCGTTTCGCGGCGGGCGACTGGGGCAACTACCACCAGGCGGCGGCGTACGGTCTGCGCGATGCGCTCGGCGCCGCGGCGCTGGGCGGGGCCGACTTCCTGGTCGATGGGACCGTGCCGCCTGGCGCGGGTCTCGCCTCGTCATCGGCGCTGGTGGTCGGCAGCATGCTGGCGTGGCTTGCGGTCGGTGGCCACGCCATCGCTCGAGGCGATCTCGCCGAGCTCGCCGCCCGCGCCGAGCGGTATGTGGGCACACAGAGCGGCGGGATGGATCAGGCAGTCTGCCTGCTCGCGCAGCCGGGCTGTGCGTTGCGCATCGATTTCGACCCGCTACGGGTGCACCCGATCGCGATGCGTCCCGATGACGTCGCCGTGGTGGTGTGCGACAGCCTGGTCACGGCGGAGAAGTCCGGTGCGGCGCGTACGGCCTACAACACCCGGGTGATCGAGTGCCGCCTCGCCTGTCGCGTGCTCGAGCACCTCCTCGCAGAGGCCGCGGCGCCGGCGAGCCACCTCGGCCAACTCCAAGGACGCCGCGCCGACTGTCACGCCGGCGACCTGATCGGAATGCTCGAAAGCGCCTTGCCGTCGCGCCCGCTGACCCTCGACGAGATCGCGGCATCAAGTGGCGCGCGGCGCCGGCATCTCGCGGCCGCGTTGGGAGGGGCCAAGCCGGATGCGACCTTCGCCCTCGTCAAGCGCGCCCGCCACGTCCTCAGCGAGGCGGCGCGGGTCGAGCGCGCCGCCGCAGCGCTGGCGTCGGGCGACTGGGCCCTGTTCGGCGCGCTGATGGACGCCTCCCATGCCAGTTGTCGCGACGATTACGAGATCAGCACGGCGGAAATCGAAACGCTGGTCGCCGCCGCCAAGACGGCGGGCGCGCTCGGCGCGCGCCTCACCGGCGCCGGCTTCGGCGGCTGCGCGATCAACTTGGTGCGCCGGGCCGATGTCGACCGGTTCCAGCGCCACATGGAGCACCATTTCTATCGCGCTCACCCGGCCGCGAGTGGGCGCGAGCACTGCTTCGTCGTTCACCCCAGCGCTGGCGCGGAGGTGAGAAAAACTGTGTGACCGGTGACCAGTGGCCGGTTTCCTGTGATTGGAAAACGGCGGAGCCGTGGGCTCGGCGGAACCCTCGGCGCGGCAGCGCGTCCGTGGTAGAGGTTCGGCACCGCGTGATACCGGTCACCGGTCACTGGTCACTGGTCACGTACTGCACCCATGTCCCCGATCCTCGACTATCACGCCCGCACCAACCATTCGCCGGAGAGCCTCCGCGCCAATCGCCACTCCCTCGACTGGGACAACCAGCCGCTGCCGTTCAAGATCTACGAGACGCTCGAGCCGATTCCGTTGCGGCGCGATTTCGGCGCGCCGGGCACGGAGACGCTGGCGGCGCTGGCCGCTGACGCCGGGGCGGGGACGGCGGCGCTCGATGCGCGTCGTCTGGCGCGGCTGCTGCAGTTCAGCGCCGGCATCACCAAGAAGAGGGCATATGCGGGCGGGCACGTCATGTACTTCCGCGCCGCCGCCTGTACCGGCGCCCTCTACCACATCGAGCTCTACCTCGTGTGCGGCGAGCTGCCCGAGCTGGCGGCGGGAGTCTATCATTTCGGGCCGCATGACTTCGCCCTGCGCCGACTGCGCGCCGGCGATCATCGCGCCGCGCTGATCGAGGCGACGGCGTCTGAGCCGGCGGTGAGCGAGGCGCCGGCCGTCTTGGTCTGCACCACGACCTTCTGGCGCAACGCCTGGAAGTATCAGTCGCGCGCCTATCGGCACGGCTTTTGGGACAGTGGCACGCTGTTGGCCAATCTCCTGGCGGTGGCGGCCGCCGAGGGCGTTGCGGCGCGGGTCGTCATCGGCTTCGTCGATGCCGCGATCAACCGGTTGCTCGGGCTCGACACCGAGCGTGAGGTGGCGCTGGCCCTGATCCCGCTCGGCGACGGGGCGCCGCCGCCCGGGCCCGCGCCAGCGCAGTCGGTGCTCAGCCTGCCGACGCGGCGTCTATCCACCAGCGAGGTCGACTACCCGCTCATTCATCAGGCCCACGCCGCGACGTCGCTCGCCGACGCGGGCGCCGTGCGCGCCTGGCGAGCCGTCCGGCCGCTGGCGAGCTCCGTCGTCGACAGCCTGCGACCCCAACCGTTGCGGCCGCTCGCCGAGCCGCCGCACGCGCCGCTCGGCGAGGTCATTCCGCGGCGCGGCTCGAGTCGCTCCTTCGCCCGCACGGCCATCGGCTACGAGGCCTTTTCCAGCCTGCTCCAGGCGGCGACGCGCGGCGTGGCGATGGATGCGAACGCTGGCGCCGGCGCGTCGCTGGTCGATCTGTATCTGATCGTCAACGCCGTCGAGGGGCTCGCCCCCGGTACCTACTGGTTCGATCGCGGCGCCACCGCCGTGGCGCCGCTGCGCGCCGGGACCCTGCGGCGCGAGGCCGGTTTTCTCGATCTCGGCCAGGATCTGGCGGCGGAGGCGGCGCTCAACGTCTACGTGCTCGCCGATCTCCCCCGCATCGTCGCCACCTCCGGCGAACGCGGCTATCGCGCCGCGGCGCTCGAAGCCGGCATCGTCGGCGGCAAGCTCTATCTCGCCGCCTACGCACTCGGCCTGGGGGCCACCGGGCTGACCTTCTTCGACGACGAGGTCACGCGCTTCTTCTCGCCGCACGCGGCCGGCAAGGGCGTCCTGTTCCTGGTTGCGATCGGCAACCCGGCCCGCCAGGCGTCACTGCGCTAGCAGTCCGTTGAAAAAGGCCGCGCTCATCCTTCGACGGGCTCAGGATGAGCGGGAAGTGCTTGTGCCGCAACGTGTTCCGCTCACCCTGAGCCCGTCGAAGGGTGGGCGGAACACGTTTTTTCAACGGACTAGTCTAGGGCCCGGCCGGCGGCGGACGCCCCGTAGCCACTGGCCTGTGCGTCCGACCAGTGAGCGCGGCCGACGGCTTGCGCTGGGTGCGTCACCTATGGTCGTGAAACCCGCATGCGCCACGTTCTCATATCGAGCCTTCTCGCCGTCGGTCTTTTTCTCGGCATGCTGCTGCTCTTGGAGGTCGGCCGACGCGTCGGCGTTCGTCGCCAGGCGCGCGATCCGGAGGGAGCGTCGGCCGGTCTCGCTGCAGTCGACGGGGCGGTCTTCGGCCTGCTGGGTCTGCTGATTGCCTTCACGTTTTCCGGTGCCGCGGCCCGCTTTGATACGCGCCGGCAACTGATCGTCGAGGAGACCAATGCCATTGGCACCGCCTACCTGCGCCTGGACTTGCTGCCGGCCGACGCCCAGCCGGCGTTGCGGGAAGACTTTCGGCAGTATCTGGATGCGCGGCTGGCGGTGTACGAGAGTCTCCCCGACCTCGCGAAAGCCCGGGCGGCGCTCGATCGGTGCGTGCAGCTGCAGGGCGAGATCTGGCAGCGGGCCGTTGCGGCGTCGCAACGCACCAGCACTCCCTCGGCAACCATGTTGCTGCTGCCGGCGCTGAACGCGGTGTTCGACGTCGCCACCACGCGGACGCTGGCGGCGTGGATGCACCCGCCGCAGATCGTCTTCATCATGCTCGTCTCTCTCGCGCTCGCGGCCGCGCTGCTGGCCGGCTACGGGATGGCCAGTGCCAAGTCCCGCAGCTTGATGCACATGCTCGGCTTCGCCGCCACGCTCGCCGTGGCGACCTACGTGATCCTCGACATCGAGTACCCGCGCCAAGGCCTGATCCAGGTGAATGCGTTCGATCAGGCCCTCGTCGACCTGCGGAAGAGCATGGAGTGAACGTGCTGACGTGTTGACGTGCTGACGTGTTGACGTGCGTGCGGGCGTATCGACACGTGTGCACACCCACACGTCCGAACGTCCGAACGTCAGCACGTCAGCACGTCAGTACGTCCTCACGTCAGCACGTCCGCACGTCACTGCCCGAGTGGGTCCGGGCGCACGGCCTCGTCGAGCGTGATCGACGAGCGTGTGGCAAACGGGGCGGTGCGAATCGGGCAGGGGGCGACCTCGCACTGGGCGCAGAACTGGCGGTGGCAGGGGTCGATGTGAAAGGCGATCTCGGCGTCGATGCCGAGCGCGTTCACGATGCGGCGTTCGAAGCTGTTGCCGAACTCGTGCGCCTGTTCGACCGTCCAGAACTCGGGCACGACGAGGTGGGCGTCGACGTGCGTGAAACGGCCAGCGCGGATGGCGCGCAGGAAGTGCACGCGGATGATGCCGGGGACGAGATTGGCGTTGACCGCCTCGACGACGCGCCGCAGCAGCGGGACGTCCTCCTCGTCGAGCAGGCCGCCGGCGGCGTGGCGGACCAGCGCGAGTCCCGTCCACACCAGGTGCAGGCCGACCATGCCGGCGACCACCGCGTCGAGCCAGGTCAATCCGGTCACGGACACCAGGCCGAGGCCGATCGCGGTGGCAACGCTGGTCCAGAAGTCGGCCAGCACATGCGTGCCGTCGGCGACCAACGTCAGCGAGTGGTAGGTGCGGCCGACGCGGAGGAGAAACCAACCCAGGGCCGCGTTGGCGAGGCCGGCGCCGATGGTGATCAGGATGCCGAAGTTGATCTGGCGCACCTCATGGCCGAACAACAGAGCCTCGCCGGCTTCCTTGAGGATCAGCACGGCCGCGAAGGCGATCAGGCCGCCCTCGAAGGCGGCGCTGAAGAACTCGATCTTGCCGTGCCCGTATGGGTGGCTGCGGTCGGCCGGGCGGGCGGCGACGACCAGGCCGCCGAGCGCGAACATCGCCGCGACGACGTTGACGATGCTCTCCAGCGCATCCGAGAGGATCGCCGTCGAGCCGGTGAGTTGATAGGCCAGGTACTTGAATCCGAGCAGCACGGTGCCGACGACCAGCGACAGCCCGGCGGCGCGCAGGCGCACGTTCGTCGGCGCCTCCTCCGCGATCTCTCTGCGCGCCGCGATGTGCGCGCTGGTCTGCCACGAGCCCTTCGCCGTCGAGTCCACCACCATGGCACATTGTGGCGCGTCCGCCGGGGCGGTGAAAGCGCGGCGAGGCTTGGGGGTCGTGTGCATCCCTTGACCAACCCAGGACGAGTGGAAGCGCTTGTGCCGCAAGGCGCGCCGCTGACCCTTCGGCGCGCGCGGCACGAGCCTGGTACCCGCGACGCCTGGTGGCGGGCAGATTTGACACCTCCGAGAGGGGCGGTTAACGGGGAGGGAAGCATTTCGACCTGGATCGATACGCGCCGGGTGTCCCGCGCCGCTCCGGGCGTCGTCCGGCACGGCCGATGGGAGGTTGTCGGTGTCGACGGCTCGGCGCCGTCGCGGCAGGAGTGAAGGAGGTACGCGTGGACGGTTTTAGCGTCTTGCACATGATCAACCAGGGGTGGATGGCTACCTACCCCTTGATCGTGTTCTCCATCGTGACGGTGAGCATCATCTTCGAGCGCTTGTGGGCCCTGCGCAGCGTGGTCACGGACACGCTGAAGCTCGCCGGTGGGTTGGCGCCGATTCTCGAACGCGGGCAGGTGAGCGAAGCGTTGCAGACGGCGCGCATGCAGGTGGGGACGCCGGCCGGGCGCATCTTCACCGATGTGCTGGCGCGGCATGCCAGCGATTCGGTTCAGTACCTGACCAGCCTCACCGAGGAGAAGCGCTTCGAAGAGGTCGAGGCGCTGAAGGGCCCGCTGTGGGTGCTCGGCACGGTGGGCGCCAGCGCCCCGTTCATCGGCTTGTTCGGAACGGTCGTCGGGATCATCAAGGCCTTCCACAACATGTCCGTGATGGGCAGCGGCGGCTTCTCGGTGGTCGCGGCGGGCATCTCGGAAGCGCTGGTGGCCACCGGGCTGGGCTTGGCAGTCGCGATCATCGCCGTCCTGTCGTACAACTACTTTCAGACCCGTATCGAACGCATCGAGGTGGCCTTAACGATCGCCTCGAGCCGGGTACTCGACGCGATCCACCTCGGGCGGCAGGCACATGGCGCTCAGTAATCCGCGCAAGCGCGGCCGCTATTCGATCATGGCCGAGATCAACATCACCCCGCTCACCGACATCTTCCTCGTCC
>CAYYWP010000003.1:53881-64951 GCA_964475125.1 uncultured Binatia bacterium (SeqCode)
ATCATCTTCATGGTGAGCAGTGCGGCGATGATCGAATCCGGCGCCAAGATCAGTCTCCCCGAGGTCGACAACACCGCGAGCACACCGCGGCAGATCACCGTGACGGTGACGGCCGACCGGCAAGTCTACGTCAACAACCAGCCGACGACTTTGGATCAGGTCGAAGGGCTGCTGCGCGGGCTGGTGAGCGCCAATCCGCAGGCGCCGGTGGTGCTGGAAGGCGACCGCGACGTGCTGTTCGGCGAGGCGGTGCAGATTCTCTCCATGGCCCAAAAGGCGGGAGCCGCGCAGGTAGCGATCGCCGCGCAGCGCAAAGCCGCGAACTGAAGCCTGGCGGCTCAGCTCGAGCTGGGCCGTTGCAGGGTGACGGTGACCTCCCGCTCTGTGCCGGCGCGGTTGACGGTGAGCCGCACCGACTCGCCCCCTTCGCGTTGCTCGAGCAACAGCAGCACATCGGCGGACGAGTGTACCGGCTCGCCATCGATGGCGGTGATGACGTCGCCCAGGATCAAGTGACCGGCCTGGTCACGCCGGGTTGGGCGAAGGCCGGCGCGCGCCGCGCTGCTCTTGGGCATCACCTCGAGGATCAGCGCCCCATCCACGTCGAGTTGGCGCGCTACCTGAGCGCTGGCGAGTTGCACGCCGAGCGATGGGCGCATGACGCGCCCGTGCGTGATGAGGTCGGGAACCACCCACTGTATGGTGTCGACGGGAATGGCGAAGCCGATGCCCGCGTAGGCGCCCGACGGGCTGTAGATCGCGGTGTTGACGCCGATCAGCCGGCCGCTGCTGTCGAGCAGCGGTCCGCCGGAATTGCCGGGGTTGATGGCCGCGTCGGTCTGGATGACGTCGCGGATCGGCAGGCGTGCCGCCGAATCGATCTCGCGCCCGAGAGCGCTGATGACGCCGGTGGTGAGGGTGTGATCGAAGCCGAACGGATTGCCGATCGCGAACACGTGCTGGCCGACCTGCAGGTCGCTGGCGCTGCCCATCGGCAGGGGGCGCAGGCGTTCCACCGGGACGTCGATGCGCAGGACCGCCAGGTCTTTCTCCGGCGCCGCGCCAACCAGCTTGGCCTCCCAGGTGGTGTGGTCGGCGAGCGTCACGCGCGCGGCATCGGCCCCCTCGACGACATGGAAGTTGGTGACCACGTGGCCCTGGTCGTCCCAGAGGAAACCCGACCCGCTGCCGCGCGGAATCTGGCTGACGTCGAAGCGGAAGGCCGAGCGGTGCCGCTGCAATGAGGTGATGAACACGACCGACGGGGCGGCGCGCTGAAACAGCAGGACGGTCGCCCGTTCCGTGTCGTTCAGCGCGCCTGGGGCGACGGCGCGCTGCCCGGAGCGGGTGGCGATGCCGGTGCGCGGGGCGAGCGCGTTCCACGCCAAACCCGCCAGAAAGCCAGCGCCCAGCAGGGTAATACCGGTGATGAGACGAGAGCGGTGCATGGGTTCTGATCCTTGCTCCTTTCGGCGTGTGGCCCGCCGTCGGCGGCTGCGCCACGCGTTGCCGCATCAGCGTACCTGGCGAGGCGACGAAAGTCGCGTCGGCGACCTCGCGCGCCGAGTCCGCATCAACGTCTCCGATCAGCTGGCGTAGCGAGCCAAGCGCCCGTGTCGACGGTCGCCGTCCCTCGACACGCGCCTGCGGCGGCTACTCGGCGCGATCGGAAGGGGAGGAGTCGGACCTGTCGCGCATAGTACCGCCCCCCGCGCACCGGCGCGTTCAGGCCTCGAGGCCGGCCCGCACCTCGGCGCGGCGATCGGGCTTCGACACGCCGGGGCTGCCGGCGAGGTAGAAACGCCAGGGCAACTCAGTGGCAACGCGGATGCCGACGCGCGTCGTCTGGATGACGCGCTCGCTGCGCCGCCGCCGTCCGCGCGCGATCCACGCCACCCCCTGGGTCAAATCCATGCCGTCGAGCCGGCGGTCGATGGCCAGGGCCCGACACACACGGGCCGGCCCGTTGGCACCTGGGATGCCGTCGAGGCCGCGAATCAACACCGCGCCCGGCTCGCCATGCCGTTCGGCGACGACGTTGGCGCAGTGGTGCATGCCGTAGGTGAAGTAGACGTAGAGGTGACCGGCGGGTCCGAACATCACGGCATTGCGCGGGGTTCGCCGTCGCCCACGCGCATGGGAGGCGAGGTCATCGGTGTAGGCCTCGACCTCGACGATGCGACCGCGGTACGTCACGTCGCCGACGCGATGACAGAACCAGCAGCCGAGTAGCGCCGGCGCCAACTCGAGGGTGGACCGAGTGTAGAAGCGCCGGTTGAGCCGCGACGGCGTCACTCGCCGAGCACCTTGACAACCACGCGCTTCTTCCGTTGCCCGTCGAACTCGGCGTAGAAGACCTGTTCCCACGGCCCAAGGTCGAGCGCGCCAGCGGTCACCGGCAGGATCACCTGGTGGTGGACGAGCGTGCGTTTGAGGTGCGCATCGGCATTGTCTTCGCCGGTGCGATGATGCGCGTAGTCGGCGCGCGCCGGCGCGAGCTGTTCGAGCCACTCCTGCAGGTCATGCTTGAGCCCATCCTCCTCATCGTTGACCCAGATCGCCGCGGTGATGTGCATGGCGCTCACCAGGCAGAGGCCCTCGCGCACGGCCGAGCGGCGGACGATGTCCGCCAAGCGGGTGGTAATGTTGACCAAGGCCCGCCGCTGCGGGGTGTGGAAGTGGAGGTATTCGGTGTGGGCCGTCATTCACCGTCGGCGCGAAACTGGCGCTCCAGGGCGTAGTGGCGGTCGAGATCGATGAGCTGGGCGAACTCGGTGAAGCTCGCCATCGATTCCTTGCACGCCGCCGTGGTGCCGCTGGTGCGCAGCGCCCGGTACACATCGCGCACGGCGCGCGCCGAGGCCATGAGCGCCGAGAGCGGGTAGACGATCACATCGAAGCCCAACTCGTGCAACTGGGCGGGAGAGAGCAAGGGCGTCATGCCGCCTTCGAGCATGTTGGCGACCTTTGGGCCGGGGATGGCGCGACTGATGCGCTCGAGTTCGGCGATCGACTCGGGAGCTTCGATGAACACGGCATCGGCGCCCAAATCACGTGCCGCCTGACCGCGTGCGATGGCCTCCTCGATCCCCAGCGCGGAGCGCGCGTCGGTGCGCGCGACCAGGAAGAGATCGCGCTCGCCGCGCTGCGAGACCACGGCAGCCAGCTTGCTCAACCACTCGCGCCGCTCCACCACTTGCTTGCCGCGCATGTGCCCACAACGCTTGGGCCACACTTGATCCTCGAGGAACAGACCCGCGGCACCGGCCGCGTGGTACAGCTCGACCGTGCGCAAGACGTTCAGCGCGTTGCCATAGCCGGTATCCGCGTCGACCAGCACCGGGCGGCTGGTCAGGCGGCAGACGCGGCGCGCCGTATCCGCCATCTCCGTCTGCGTCAGGTAGCCGAAGTCCGGCTCACCGAGCAGGCTGGCGGCGACGCTGAACCCGCCCATGAACAGAACCTCGAACCCCGCTTGCTCGGCCAGGCGCGCGGTCAGGCCATCGTAGACGCCGCCCAACACCAGGGGGCGATCCTGCGTTACCAGGTCGCGAATGACGGCTGCGCCATTGCGTGTCGGCATCTGGCTCTCCTTACCCGAGCGCATCGGGATCCAATGCGAGTAGACATCGATAGACACCGATCGGCGAAAATCGCAACAACGCCTTGTCGCGTCGTGAGGCCGATTCCGACGGTCGGGATGGTACAGGTCCGCGGTGTGGTGCGGGGCTCATCCGCGGTCATCCGTGGCCTGCAAGGCGTTGCCTTGAGCAACCCGTTGAAAAACGCGGTCCGCTCACCTTCGACGGGCTCAGGGTGAGCGGAACGCTTTGTGGCACAAGCAGTTCCCGCTCATGCTGAGCCCGTCGAAGCATGAGCGCGGCCTTTTTCTACCGTTGAATTTCTCTTGTTCGATCAAGGTTAGGGTTGATTGGACCGGCCAGCAGCACGCCGCCCGAGCGCATCGAGGATGGCCCCGCACAGGAGCGGGAACATGATCTCGTGGTGGCCGGTGAGCTGGTATCCCGACCCACCGCCTTGCGTCGGTCGCTGGACGACGTTGACCGCCGGGCGGTAGTGGCGGGTGAAGTCCATGTCGACCGTGGTCAATTGGTCGACGCGACTGCCGACGTTGCGCGCCAAGTTGAGCGCCTTGAGAAAGACCTCGGGGATGATCACCGCTGAGCCGAGATTGATGAACACCCCGCGGTGCAGGTGCCGGCAGACCTCGGCGAGAATGCGGAAGTCGGCCAAGCTCGCTTCCCCGATGGCGCGTCCATCGGCGCTCGGGTGCATGTGAATGATGTCGGTTCCGAGTGCGACGTGCACGGTCACCGGTATGCCGAGCCGCGCCCCAGCCGCGAGGATGCTCAGCCGGCGGTGCGGAAGCTTGGCGCGGTTGATGGCGCGGCCGACCGCTGCGCCGAGGCCGCCTTCCGGCGCGCCGGCGATGGCGGCATTGAGGAACCGGCCCGTTTCCTCCGCCATCCCGAACTGGCCGCTGCCGAGCGCCGCGGCGACGTCCTCCGACGTGGCGCCGTGATAGGCGAGCTCGAAATCGTGCACGATGCCGGCGCCGTTCATCGCCACCGCACCCAGGATCCCGCGCCGCATGAGGGCGATGATGAGGGGACTGAGGCCGACCTTGATCGGATGCGCGCCCATGCCCAGCACGGTCAGGCGTCCGGCCCGCTGGCCGCGCGAGATGGCCTGCGCGATGCGGCGCAGGTCGCGCGCGGCCAGGATGTCGGGCAGGGTGCCGATGAAGCGGCCGAGCGACATGCCGGCGGAGGGCATCGCGCCGAGCGCCGCCACGGCCACCTTGCTGGCGCGGCGCGCCAACGGGTAGGTGCGAACGCGCGCCAGGTCGATTGGCGCGCCGAGCCGTGCGCGCCGTCGGCGCTTCACGGCGTCGACTCCGCGGCGAGCGCGCGCTCGACCAACTCGCAGAGCGCATGGCCGATGGTGATGTGCACCTCTTGGATGCGCGGCGTGACCCGCGTCGCATCGACGCAGAGCAGATGATCGACGCGCGCTGTCAGGGCGCCGCCGTCGCCTCCGGTCAGGCCGACGGTGGTGATCTGACGCGCGCGGCAGGCCTCGACGGCGCGCAAGACGTTGGCGGCATTGCCGCTGGTGGAGATCGCGAAGGCGACGTCGCCGGGGCGCCCGAGGGCCTCGATTTGCTTGGCGAAGACGAGCTCGTACCCGGCGTCATTGGCGATGCTGGTGAGCGCCGAGGTGTCGGTGGTGAGGGCGAGAGCCGGCAACGGCCGGCGGTCGAGGAGGTAGCGGTTGGTAAACTCGGCGGCGAGGTGCTGGGCGTCAGCCGCACTGCCGCCGTTGCCGAAGAAGAACAGGGTGCGCCCGCGTTGGAGGGCGTCCACGGTGACGCGAACGACCCGTTCGAGCGCGTCGGCGTGGCGCGCGGCGAAATCCTGCTGCGCCGCAGCGGTGGCGGCGAAGATCCGCTTGATCTCCTCGTGCAGCACCGGCCGGGTATAGCCGAGCCGGGGACGCGGGCGCCAGACGCCCCGCGCAGACGGCGAGCGGCGCGGAGAGCCGCGCCGCTCCAACCATCCTCAGCCAGACACGCCGGGCTAGGCGCGCCGGAACAGCGTCTGCATCTTCATCGCCAGGCCCATGTCGCCGGCGATCTTGAGCTTGCCACTCATGAACGCCATCTGGCCGTTGAGCTTACCGGCGATCAGGTCGACGTAGTCCTGTGCCGACAGCGTCATGGTCATGTTCGGCGAGGCGTGCGCGCCCTGGGAAACCGTGGCTTTGCCATCCTTGATCTGGACGTGGTAGTCGCCCCCGCCGTCGCCTGTCAGTTTGAACTGGATTACCGAGCTCATTCCCACCGCGGCATCTGGATTGAGCTGATTCGGCATCGCATCGAAGATCGCCTTGATTGCTTCCGCTGTTCCTGACATCGAGCGTGTCCTCCTTTACACATTCCTCGCCGGTCATACGGGTTACTGGTCGTCCGTGGCTGCTATCGGGGGAGACGGAGGGGCGCCGACCTCGTCCCCACCGCCAGGATTTCTCTCTATGTGAGGCTCACCGCTACTGTCAAATTGTTTCCGCGCGCGCGTTCGGCCCGAAGTCTCAGCTCCGTCGCGGGGCGCGCAGCATGGCCGGCAGGCCGGCAGGCAAGTTGAGCGTCCCACCGATGTTCGAATAGGGGAAATGGCGCAGATTGACATGGGCGTGCAGTGGCACCCCGGCGCCATCGTGCACTTCATAGTCCAACGGCAGCGGTCCAAGCAGGCACAAGGCCTGATGGATCAGGTCGGCAAAGGTGTCGAGCACATGACCCGGGATGGCTGTCATGCGCCCCTCAACCTCCGGGCAGACGATGTCGTAGCTGCGCGGAAAGGCCCCGAACGGGCAGAAGTAAAGGTAGCAGTGGTCGCGGGCGGTGATCAGAAACCCTTCCCCTTCAACAAAGGCGAGGATCTCGCGCCAGAGTCGCGGCGCCGCGGCGAGCGCGCGCTGTTCCTGCTCGACCGGTGGAAACACGCGGTCGGAGCCGATCACTTGGTTGTGCAGATGCGGCTGTGACGCGCCCGATTCGCGGCCCTGATTCTTGCGGATCAGCGCCGCGCAAACGGCGGGGTTTTCGTAGGCCATGCCGGCGACCTCGACATTGGTACGCACGATGGCGCGGAACTGAGCCTCTGGCAGCAAGGCGGTGTAGAGGAGCTCATCCTGGTGACGCGCGCCGTCGGCAAAGTGGCGCGGGTCTTCGACGACAACATACGACTCGTTGCGCCCGCCCGTGCAGACCTCGGGGATGCGCGGGAAGAGATTTCGAAAGGCCCGAATCAACCACGGTGACGACGACACCACCTGGCTGCCGACCGCCGTCGGCTCGAGGCGGAGTATCTCAGCGGTGGTCAGCGACTCGTTGCCGGGACAAAAGGGGCAGTTTCGTTGCGCCGCCTCGAGCTCGGCCAAGCGCGCCGCCTCTGCAACCTCCCAGCTGAGCGGTTGCGTGCCCGGTGCCTCCTGCAGGGGAGTCTGAAAGCCGCTTCGCTTCTTGTGGACGTCGGTGAAGTACGTGACCACCCCGTTGAAAGGGTTACGCACCCACACCAGCTGTCCGCCTTCTTTGCGATATTCGAGCGGCATCAGAACACCGCGCTCTCTCCTAGCCGACCTTACTGCCGCACGGCAACGATCATTGAATCCGTTTCAAAACAGGCACTTATGGGAAAATCGAGCGCACGCGACAGGGGAGGGCAATAATTAGGCTTGACTATCCATCTCCATGGGAAGAAAATCCCATGCGCCTGGAGATCACGGCCAAGAAGCCAAGGCCACCGCCGTAGAGACCGAATGGAGGGTTCGGTAACGGCGCCGACCGGGGATCGAGACAGATGTCGGCGCGACAGATCAGAACTGAGAATCACTGAGGAGGGCAGATGATCACGAAACGCATTGGAATGATCGTGGTGTTGGTGGTGGCAGCGCTTTCCGCCACGCTCGCCTTCGGCCGGGAAGATGGCAGAAACGGCCGGGGGCCCGGCGACCGCCCCCACCCATTCAAAGATCGCGAGTGCCTGGCCGAGTGCCGGGCGAAGACGCGTACATGCCTGGACGAGGCGCGCGCGCAGGCAAAGCCATGCTTCGAAAGCTGCCAAGAGCTGGTGGAGGCGGCCCGAGCCGCTTGCGAGCTCGACCCAGAGAGCGACGCCTGTGCGAGCGCGCGCGCCGCGGCGCGTGCGTGCCTGGCCCCTTGTTACGATGAGCTCAAGCCGGCGATCCGCCGTTGTCTTGCCGCTGGCCACGAATGCGCGCGTGCGTGCCCATTGATCGGCGAGCCACCCTGCTTGTCCGAATGCCGCGGCGACCATGTCCGGTGCTTGGCCAAGGCGCGCCGCGCGCTGACCGAATGCCGCGAGGGGTGTGAGGATGAGGTCAAGGCCGCCCGCGAAGCCTGTGCGGCCGACCCCGACAGCGAAGCCTGCGCGGCGGCGGAAGACGCCGCACGCGCCTGCTTGATGGCCTGCCGTGAACAACTCGCGGAACACATCGGCGTGTGCACCAAGACGCTGCGCAGCTGCCTGCAGGAGTGTGGCGAGGATGGCGGCGACGGAGGTGGTGCGCCCTGAACGATCGCGACCCACGTGCCACGTGGTTGCCGCAGCCCCCGAAGCGCGGTTTGCCAACAGCCCGAACCACTGGCACTAGCAGGAGACGCGGCGCGTAGCACCTCCTCCCGCCGCGCGCCGCGTCTCTATCTCATCGATGCTACCTCGAGCGCTGAAGGCCAGCTTCGCTGCCGCTATCCGCCGCCTACTGCGCCCTATGGTGCGCCAGATGATCGCGTACGGCTTTTCGTATCCGGCTTTCGCCCAGCTCGCGAAGCGACTCTATCTCGAGGTGGCCGAGGAGGACTTCGCGCTCCCGTTCAAACGCCAGACTGACAGCCGCATCGCGCTGGTCACGGGCATGACGCGCAAGGAGATCGCTCAGCTCCGCCGCCAGCGCGATACCGACACCGATCTGCCGGAGGTGGAAGACTCGGCGGTGACGCACGTCATCGGCCGCTGGATGGCCGGGCCACCATACGCGACGCCGGACGGCATCCCGCGGCGCCTGAGCTACGAATCCGCTACCCGCGATGCGCCGAGCTTCTCACGCCTGGTCCGCGAGCTCGGGCCGGACGTGCCGGTGCGGGCGGTGCTCGACGAGCTGCTGCGCCTCGGCAGCGTGGCGCTCACCCCCGGCGGCGAGGTCGAACTGCGCGGTGAGGCGCATATCCCCGCCGGCGCCGGCGAGGGGCGGTTCGCGCTGCTCGGCAGTGACCCGGGTGAGCTGTTCTCGACCATCGTCCACAACATCGAACACGACGAGGCGCCGTGGCTGCAGCGCAAGGTCAGCTACGACAACATCGGCAGCGAAGCCTTGCCGGCCCTGCGCGAGGAGGCGCGGCAGGCAGGACAAGACGTCATCCGTCGCGCCAACGCCCTGCTGGCGTCGTACGACCGCGACCGCCGGGCCGATGCTCCGGGCGGCGCGCGCACGCGCGCCGTGGTCGGCGTCTACTACTTCGAGGAGCCCGTCGCGCCCGAGTCCACACCGCCCCCAGCCGCCGACGCGCCCCGTCCTCCCGGCCGGATTGGAAAGAAGCCATGAGGTGGCCCCGCCTCGCCCTGGTGGCCTGTGCCGTCCTCGCCGGCTGCGCGTCGGAAGGCGGCGTGAGCGGTACGGGGATCAGTGCCTCGCTGAGCGGCAACGTCACGGTGGTGACCGAAGCGGCGCAGTCAGCCGATCTCCCGTTCCCGATCCGCGTCAGCATCGAGGCCGAGCCGGCGGTCAGCGCCACGACCGACGACGAAGGGGCCTTCACCCTGAGCGGGGCATTCTCCGGCGCGATCGAGGTGCGCTTCGCCAATGCCGCGGACGGATCGCCCCTCGGCGAACTGGCGCTCGACGTGCCGGCTGGGTCATCGACGGTGCTGGAGAACATCGAGATCCATGTCGGCCTACCGGCCCCCGACCAGGTCCAACCGGCCGCGGTCCGACAGCTCGACTTCTTCGGCCGGATCGACGTGGTCGAATGCGGCGCGCAGGGCGAAGGGGTCCTGCTGGTGAGCGACGATGCGCGGCCGCCGCGCCAGTTCATGATCGTGCTCGCGGTGGATACCGAGATCATCGCGCGTGACGGCAACGGGCTCACGTGCGCCGAGCTGAGCGTCGGCATGACGGCGAAAGTCGAAGGGTTGCTGCGTCTGACGGATCAGGCGACCGTCGCCTTGCTGGTCGTCGCCGCGCCCGAACGCCCGATGCCGCCGCCGGCCGACGAACCCCGCCCCGAGCGCCTGCGGGGCAGGGCGGTCGCCACCGACTGCTCGGGTGGCCTCGTCGAGGTCGAGCAGCAGCTGCACGACGAAACGGTGCGGCGCATCGTCCGGCTCTCGGCGCAAACGGAAATTCGCTGTGCCGGTGAGCCGCCGATCGATTGCGGATGTGCCGACATCACCCCGGACACGCCGCTGGCCGTGAGCGGGACGATCGTGCCCGCGCGGCCGGGGGTCGTGCTGGCGGAGCTGGTGGTGGTCGGTCAGGTGCCGCGCCGCCTCGAGCTCACCGGCCGCATTCGGCGCATCAACTGCGCCGCCAACGGCTTCACCATCGCCGAGGAGCGACTTGACGATGTGTTGCGCGTGCGCGTGTCGGACCACACTGCGTTCCGTTGCGGCCGACTGCCGTGTGCGTGCGAGGATTTGCAACCGGGCGACCGCGTGCGCGTCGAGGGCATCGCCGGTCGCGCCGACCGCCGGATGGTCGAGGCACAGCTGGTGACACGGCTGCTACCGCCCATGCTCGACCTCGGCGGCCCGTGAGGTGCGGGTTCACGCCCGCTGTCCCGCGGGTGATTTGAAGCCGCGCGCCGCCTCCAGTATAGGTACGGGATACATCTGACCGGCGCCCTCCCAAGGGGTGCGGCGAGTGCGTAAGGGGAATCCATATGTGGGTGACGGGTACGCGGTTCGTGGTTCTTGCGGCGGCTGGGCTCATGCTGGGCACCCAGGCGAGGGCGGCGGAAGACCTCGTACAGGATCCCGACGGCAAGACGCTGGCCGTCGTGGTCGATTGCAGCAGCTGCAAGGATGGCGCGAGTAAGGACTGCGACAACGGCGTCAGCGCGGGGTTCAGCAGCGCGAAGGCCTGCGGCAAGTGCCTGATCGACGCGAACTTTCCCACTCGCATCGAGTACCCGTACGATCTGCAATTCGTCGGCCATCTGAAGGACGAGAAGGGCGAGCCGCTGAAGGGCCGGTTCGTCCGCCTGTACCTGCCCAATACCTGGACGGTGCGCACGCGGACACTCGACGACGGACTCTTTCGCCTGCTCCTCGGCGCCACGGCCGAACGCAAGGGCAAGGCGCTGGTCATCAAGCTCGGTGACCGCGTGATGCGGAAGGACAGCAAGTCGGGTGAGTACGCGCTCTACATGCTGCCGCCCAACTACAAACCCTGTCCGCCGTCGGAGCCGGCGGCTGACAAGGCCGGCACCCAGGCCAGCGCTCGCTAGTGTCCTGTATCCGAAATTCG
>CAYYWP010000004.1:0-60438 GCA_964475125.1 uncultured Binatia bacterium (SeqCode)
ACCCGGCCCACTCGGCCCAACGTCCCCTTCCCTTCACCCTTCCCCCCCGAGCCGGTCGCCATGTGGAGTTGACCGCCGCGCGCGTGCGGAAGTAGGGTCGGCCCCTATGAAGCAGATCGGCAAGGGGTTCACCTCGCTCACCAACGCACAGCTGGCAGCCGGCAAGGGCACCTTCACCGCCGACTTCCGCCTCGATGGCATGCTGCACCTCGCCCTGGTGCGCAGTCCCTACGCGGCCGCGCGCGTGAAACGCATCGACACCAGCGCCGCCGAACGGCTGGCGGGCGTCGTCTGCACCATCACCGGCGAGGAGCTGAAGGCGCGCACCAAACCGATGATGGCGCCCTTGAATTACGACGCTCTGGGGGCCAAGGGCGTGCGGCCCTATGCCCTGGCGCTCGACCGCGTGCGCTACGTCGGCGAGGCCGTCGCCGGGGTGGTGGCGGAGGACAAGTGGACGGCGCGCCAGGCCGCCGATCTGGTCGCGGTCGAGTACGAAGAGCTGCCGGTGGTGAGCGATTCCGAACTGGCCCTCGAGCCCGGCGCGCAGCGCGTCGAGCCGGATTGGAGCGACAACGTCATCATCAGCCGCGACTTTCTGAGCGGCGATCCGGACGCTGCCTTCGCCGCCGCCGACGGCACCATCTCCGGTCTGGTCAAACAACACCGCTACACCGGCGCGGCGATCGAGCCGCGCGCCTATCTCGCCACCTACGATCCGTACCTCGACTTTCTGACCTTCTGGGCCTCGACCCAGAATCCGCATCCGCTGCGCGTCTACCTGGCCGAATCGCTCGGCATCCAGGAGAGCCGCATCCGCGTCATCCAGCCGTTCGTCGGCGGAGCCTTCGGGCTCAAGATCCCGACCTTCCAGGAAGAACCGCTGGTCGCCTACCTGGCGCGCAAGCTCGAGCGGCCGGTGCGCTGGGTGGCGGAGCGCAGCGAGGATCTGCTGGCCGGGGGGCACGCGCGCGAGGAACGCATCCCCTACGAGGTCGCCTATAAGAAGGATGGCACGATCACCGGCCTGCGCGCCACGGTCATCGCCGACGTCGGGGCCCCCTCGGGGCTGCCCGGCTGGCCGATGTCGTTCGTCAGCGCCTACTGCATTCCGACTTCCTACCGGATCACCAACACGCGCGTGCAGCTCTTCTCCGTGGCCACCAACAAGTGCCCGTGGAACGCCTATCGCGGCTACGGCAAGGAGGCCGCCTCCTTCCTGATGGAGCGCATCATGGATCAGGTGGCGCGTGCCACCGGGCTCGATCGCGCCGCCGTGCGGCTGAAGAACTTCATCCCGCCCGACCAGTTTCCCTACTCGCAGATCTCCGGTGCCATGCTGGACAGCGGCGACTATCCGAAGGCGCTGCGCCGGGTGCTGGCGATGATCGACTACGAGAACTTCGCCCCGCGGCGCGAGCAGGCGCGCAAGGAGGGCCGGCGCATCGGCCTCGGCCTGAGCTTCGAGCTCACGCCGGAGGGCTGCTCGATGCCGCAGTCGACCCTGATCGGCGGCTGGGACGGCGCCACGGTGCGGGTCAACCCTTCCGGCCAGGTGACCGTGCTGACCGGCGTCACCTCACCCGGCACCGGCAACGAGACCGGCATCGCGCAGATCGCCGCCGAGATGCTGGGCGTCGATCTCGACCAGGTGCGGGTGATTCAGGGCGACACCGACACCTGCCCGTTCGGGCTCGGCAACTACAGCTCGCGCAGCATCATCATGGGCGGTTCCGCCACCCAGGTCGCCGCCCAGGAGATCCGCGAAAAAATGTCGCGTGTCGCGGCGCGCATGCTCGAGGTGCGGCCGGACGAGGTGGACGTCGACGAGGGCCGCTTCTTCGCCAAGGGCGCGCCGGCGCGCCACGTGTCGTTCAAGGATGTGGCGAGTACCGCGTATCGCGATTGCCACGGCGCCGCCGCCTGCGACGTCGAACCGGGTCTCGAGGCGACGCGCTACTTCCAGCATCCCAACGTCTACCACCAGCCGGAGACCCAGGGGCGCTTCAGCTCCTACCCGTCGTGGCCATACGGCGTGGCGGCCTGCATCGTCGAGGTGGATCCCGACACCGGCAAGTTCAAGATCCTGCGCTACTGCATGGTCCACGACAGCGGCACGATCATCAATCCGCTGCTCGCCGAGGCCAACCTGCACGGCGGCCTGGCGCAGGGGATCGGCGGCGCGGTATTCGAGAACCTGGTCTACGACCAGGCCGGGCAGCTCCTGACCACGACGTTCATGGATTACACCTGCCCGACGGCGGTGGATCTGCCATCCTTCGAGATCGAACATCAGGAGACGCGCTCGCCGTTCACGCCGCTCGGTACCAAGGGCGTGGGCGAGTCGGGGGTGACCGCGCCGCTGGCGGCCCTGTGCGGCGCCATCGAGGACGCCTTCCCGGACCTCGAGATGTCGCTGACCGAGCTGCCGCTGACGCCGAGCCGGGTGTGGTCGGCCATCCACGCGGCGCGGCCGCGCGCCGCGCGCTGACCGAGAGGCATTCGGAATCCCAGACATGGCGCTGGTCTTGCGCCCCGGGCGGAGCGAGGACGCCGAACGCTGCGGAACCATCTGCTGGGAGGCCTTCCAGCGCATCGGCGACCAACACCACTTTCCGCCGGACGTGCCGTCGGCGGAGGTCGGCATCAAGGTGGTCGGCGGCCTGCTGCGCCACCCGCGCTTCTACAGCGTCGTGGCCGAGCTCGACGGGCAGATCGTCGGCAGCAACTTCGCCGACGAGCGCTCGGCGATCGCCGGCATCGGCCCGATCACGGTGGCGCCCGCGGCCCAGGATCGGTCCATCGGTCGCCGGCTCCTGGTCGACACGCTCGAACGACAGGTCGCCCGCGGGACGCCGGGCACTCGCCTGGTGCAGAGCACCTATCACACGCGCTCCCACAGCCTGTACACGAAGGCCGGCTTCGAGACGCGCGAGATGCTCTCGGTGATGCAGGGCTCGCCACCGGCGGTCAAGCTGCCCGGACACGCCGTGCGGGTGGCGCGTCGCGACGATCTGGCGGCCTGCAACCGCCTCTGCTTCGCCGTGCACGGCCACGACCGCGGCGGCGAGCTGGCGGAAGCGATCGACGGCGGCGCCGCTACGCTCGTCGAGCGCGATGGCCGCATCACCGGCTATGCCACGCGCATCGGCTGGACCGGGCACGCCGTGGCGGAGTCGAACCACGACCTCGAGGCGCTCATCGCCGCCGCGCCCAACTATTCCGGGCTCGGCTTCCTCGTCCCGACGCGCAACGGCGAGCTGCTGCGCTGGTGCCTCGAGCACGGGCTCCGGCTCGTGGTGATCGCCACCCTCATGAGCGTCGGCCTGTACAACGAGCCGCGCGGCGCCTGGCTGCCGTCGATTCTCTTCTGAGGCCAGCGGACCGCGCCGCCCCTCCGCGGCCGCCCATTTGGTGCGAGGTCATCCGTCAACACCGGCGACCCGCACGAGCCGGCACGCGCCTGGAACCAGTGCCGGCCGCGATCACTTGGCGGGAATCTTCCCGGCGTCGGCAAGTGGCCCGACCGTCTCCTCCACCGCCTTGGTAATGAGCACGTGCTCGCGCAGCCGTTCGGCGAGCGGCCGCACCGCTCGCGTCTGCGCGGCGTACGTCTCGATCGGTTCGAGGCCCTGGCGAATGCTGTACAGCTCTCTCCCTTCGAGGTCGTAGAGTACGGTGTTGAAACAGAGCACGACCGCAACGGTGGTTGGTTCGGTCAGGGGTGGGGCATCGGCTGGCCAGTAGATCGACGCCGTCGTCCCGCAGTAGCTCATCGTCACAGCGGGAAGGTCGACGGTGACGGCGGAGATGTAGACGTACAGCACCGCATCGACCTGGTGATCCTTGCCGAGCTCGCGAAAGACCGCTGCCTGAACGGTGTCGAAGCGCGTCTGGTCGACTACCCCGGTGATGGGGTCGTACACGGGCCCGACATCTGCGGCGGCGCGACGCCAGTACTTCTCCATTTCGTCGGAGGGGAGGACGATGAACCCGCCCGCCTGCAGGCGCCCGGTGACGGCCGGCTCGATCTCGGCGCGGGCGGTCTCGCGGTCGGCGATTCTAGCGCCCACGATGAGGGGCGCGAGCGCGATGGTTTGAACGCGCTCCCGCACCGTCCCCGCGGGGGTCTTGAACGGGTCGTAGGGGGGCGGCGGGCGGACGCACGCGCTCAGCATGGACGCCACGGCGCAGCCGGTCAGGGCGCGGGCGATGCCGGCGACCCGTGGCACGCGGTGGTATGGCGCGCTTCCTCGTCGCCCGGGCGACATGTTATGAATATCCTATCATGCTGCGTCGCATCTGTCGGGTGACGGTGCTGTGCACGTGTGTAGTCTCTGGCGTGGCGCGTGTCGAGGCCGCGGATGCGGCGCCACTCGCTCCGGGCTCGACGCTGTGCCTGCATAGCATCGGGTTGCCGCTGCCCGAGCAAGACGGCGAAGCCCGGCGAGCGAGCCTGAACAAGCGACTGCAGGACGCGCTGACCGCCGCCGCCTTCGCGGTACCCGAGCCGCAGGCCGTCTCCGATCTCATCGAGCGCGTCGAGAAGGACACCGGCGGCTTCATCGATGTCGCCACCGGACAGCGCGACCAGGCTCGCTATCAGATCTTTCAGCAGCAGCGCGCTGCCGCGTTGCGCAACGCGTTCGGCTGCGACGCGGAGATGACCGCCTACGTGGTGCGCGTGAAGGCGCGCTTTGACGGGGCGTCGGCCATCTGGGACGGCACGTCCGACTCGGTGAGCTCGACGGGACGGTTGGTGCTGGCAGCCGTCGCCGGCGTCCGCGAGTCGGGCTGGGTCGCCGCGCTCTCGCTGTGGCTGCACGCCTTCGACCTGGAGGGCAACGATCTGGCGTTTCGCAGCGCCGGCATCGAGACCCTGGTGAGCCTGGCCGTGCTGAAAGACCAGGACATCCTTCCCGACGATCTCTGGCTGACCAACGCCGAAAAGCTCGACGCCGCCATCCGCTCCGCCCTCGGCCCGAACGGCGATGCCTTGCGACAGCGCGGGACGCCGCACGGCCTGACCAAGGCTCCGCCCGCTCCGCCGGCTCCCTACGACCGCTTTCGCTCACTGCCGGGGCGGCCGACACCA
Organism: uncultured Binatia bacterium (SeqCode); assembly: GCA_964475125.1. Classification (GTDB taxonomy): domain Bacteria; phylum Desulfobacterota; class Binatia; order HRBIN30; family CADEER01; genus CAYYWP01. The sequence goes on from CAYYWP010000004.1 coordinate 5,096, forward strand.
TCGGATCGACCCTGATGCGACGGCTGGCGTGCGCGGCACTGCTCATACTGTCCGCCTGCGCGACGGCACCGCCGGTGCCGTCCGTTCCGTCCTTGCATGACGCCAGCGGCGCCGGCGTGGCGATCGACGACGACGAACGCCGCCTCTGGGAGCGGGCGAAGGAGGAGCGGACAGAGCTGGCCGAGAAGGATCTGTTGGTGAACGACCAGGCGTTGAACGCCTACTTGCAGGCGGTGTTGAACGGCCTGATGCCGACGCCGCTGCCCGAGCCCATTCCGAAGCCCGCGGTGTACGTGACGCGCAGCTCCGCGCGCATCGGCGGCGCCTTCGCCGACGGCGGCATCTGGGTCACGGTCGCGATGCTGGCGGCGATCGAGAACGAGGCGCAGCTCGCGGCCTTGCTCGGCCACGAGCTCGGCCACTTCACCGCTCGCCATCAGCTCATCGCGGCTCGTTTCGCCGCCACCAATGGCTCGCTGGTCGACCGCATGGAGCTCTCTCGCCAACAGGAGAGCGCCGCCGACCAGTATGCGCTCATGGCCATGCGCCAGGCCGGCTACGACCCGCGCGAGGCAATGAAGCTGCTCGCTTTGGCCGGGGCGGAGGAAGAGGAGTGGTCGCCGGGGACGGAGGTATTTCGCAGCCATCCGTTCACGGCGGAGCGCATCCGCGATCTGAACGCCGCCATCGCCGCGGGGCACGATCAGGCCCTGCGCGTCGATGCCGAGCGCTACAACCAAGCGATCGCGTCGGTGCTTCCGCTCGCCGCCGAGGTCGAATTGAAGGCCGGCCAGCTCGATCGGGCCAACGCCTCGATCGCGCGCTTGCTCGCACTGCAGCCGCAGAACGGTCGTGCCTACTACCTCAAGGCTGAGCATGCCCGCCTGACCGAACGCGACGGGCGCAACTCGGCGCCGGCTCGCCAAGCCTACCAGCGCGCCGTCGAGCTGGCGCCGAACGATCCCGAGGTGGTCCGGGCGCTCGGGTTGCTCTACCAAGGCGACGGCAACATAGCGGCGGCAACGCCGCTGCTCGAGAAGTACCTGCAGCTCGCGCCGGACGCGGCCGATCGAAAACTGATCGAGCGCTACCTCGGCCGCCGTCAGTAAGACGCGCGCGGCCGCTGCGTCTCTGCGTTGACTGAGACCCGTCTACGGCTCACCTCGGCGAGCGGGACGCGAGCGTCAGTCCTGCGCTGAGCACCGCCCGTGCGAAGGGGCCCCGAGGATCACCCGCCGCATCCGGCGGCGGCGCGCTCGACCGCGGCGACCAACTCGCTGACCGCTACCGTGGCGTCACCGTCGGTATCGAGCAAGCCGCAGGTGTCGGCCAGGTGGTGGCCGAGCGCGATGCCGACACCCCGGATCAGCTCGTCGACGGTGACGCGGCCGCTGCCGTCACAATCGCCTGGACACGCGGCGCCGCAACGCTGGAAGCCGCCGTGGTACTGCGCGGCATCGCCCGCGCGCGCGCCGCTGATGACGCCGAGCGTGAGCAATGATGGAAAGATGGGGCCGGCGCTGCTCGCGCCGGTGAAGGTCATCGGGAAGCTGAGCTGCTCGCCGCTGGCCAGCGACAGCGGGAATTGCACGTCGTCGAGGTCGGCGGTGAACCCGGTGCCGTACACGCCTCCGCCGTAGTGGAAGTGCAGATCGATGCCGAGGATGACCAATGTCTCACCCGCGCCGTCCGCATTCGTCACGGTGACGGTGAAGGTCGTCGCACAGTCGACGTCGACCTGCCGCGGTGCGATCTCGACGATGCCGCCGAGCGGGGCCAAGCCGAAATCGCGCCGGATGTCGCCGAGCACCTCAGCCGCGCTCAGGTACCCGACAAAAGGCGCGAAGCCGGACGCGCTGATCCTGAATTCGAGATAATCCTTCTCTCCGAGCGCTTGGGTGAAGGCGTAGCGACCGTCGGCGGTGGTCTGAAGCGTTCCCGGCACATCGGGAAACGCCTCGTTGTAACTGTGGTAGACGTACTCGATCTCGGCGCCGCCAATCGGTGCCGCGGGCCCGGCGGACGCATCGTAAACCAGACCGCCGATTGCCGTCGTGGCGCGTTCCGGGGCGGGCTCCAAGCCGACCGCCAGAGACGTCTGGCGCAGCTCGGGACCCGACGACCACTGGCGGAAAGGATAGAAGCCCGACGCGCTCACCGCCACGAAGACGTTGGCGTCGCCGCCAGGCGGCAGCGCCATCGCGAAGCGACCGTCGGCAGCGGTAGTGGCCGAGGTCTTTCCCCCGCTGGCACCCGGAATGGTGAGCTCGACCAACGCGAAGTGGATACCGGCGTCCGCTCCGCCTGCGGCATCGTAGACGCGACCCCGGATGATGTCCGAACCGCCGCCCGCTGCGGGCGCTGGAAGCGACGCGACCACCGCGAGGGCAAGGTCAATTACGACCAGGGATCGCAGGCCTGCGCGTGCGACGGCCAACGGAGCGATTCGCCTGCGATTGGCCTGCACCGGCAATGCCGAGTCGGGCGCACCACGCATCTTCGAATCTCCTCTGGCGTTACCGGTTGGGGTCTACCGGCGGGACCCACTCACCAGCGCGAGCTTGGCCCCGCCGCACGGTTGCGTCAAGCCCCAGCGCGGGAACCGAGGCCTCTCAGCCCGTTGCGGCACAAGCACTTCCCGCTCATCCTGAGCCCGTCGAAGGATGAGCGCGGCCTTTCTCAACGGATTGCTATCTCAAATCTCATCGACCGGCGGACAGATGACTGCCAGCTGAGCGCGTGCCGAGGCTCAGCCGATCACGCCGTCCTGGGCGAGGCGAACCAGCTCCTCCTCGGTGACACCGAGCTCTTCGAGCAGTTCGAAGGTGTGCTCCCCGGCGGCGGGCGCGGGGCCGCGCGGGCCGATGTCGGCTCCGGCAACGTGGAACGGCGCGGCCAGCGTCTCCAGGCGGCCGAGCGTGGGGTGGTCGATGGTCGTGAACACGCCCATCTGGCGGGCTTGCGGATCGTCGATGACGTCGGTCAGCTTGGCCACCGGCGCCCAGATGAGGCCGTGCGCATCGAGTCGTGCCGCCCACTCGGCGAAGTCGCGCTCGGCGAAGCGCGCGTCTATCGCGGCGGTCAGCGCCACCGTCTGGGCGCGCCGTTTGACGAGATTCTCGTAGCGCGGATCGCTCGCCCAGGCCGGCTCGCCGATGGCGGCGCAGAAGCGCGGCCAGTACGGGTCGGGATGCGGCATCACCAGCAGGATCCACTCGCCGTCGCGGGTGCGATACGAGTTCCAGATCGGGTTGGCGGGCTGCGTGCGGTCATGGCGCGTCGGCTGCTCGCGCGCGATCAACGCCGCCTGCAGATCGACGCCGATCGTCCACATGCCAGTGCCGAGGAGCGTCACCTCGACGAGTTGTCCTTCGCCACTGCGATCGCGCAGGCGCAGCGCCACCAGGATGGCGGCCAGCAAGTTGAGGGCGGTGGTGTGGTCGCCCTGGCCGCCGCGGCAGAGCGGCGGCGGCGAGGGCGGTTCGCCGAGCAGCCCCATCACGCCGGCGCGCGCCCAGAAGGCGGCGTAGTCGAAGCCGGGGCGATTCTGATCGGGGCCGCGGGTGCCGTAGCCGCTGAAGGAGGCGTAGACCAGGCGCGGATTGACGGCGCGCAGGCCCTCGTAGGTGAGTCCGTAGCGCTCGCGGCGCGACGGGATCAGGTTGGTGATCACCACGTCCGTGCGCGCCGCCAGGCGCCGCACCAGCTCGGGCCCGCCCGGCTTGTCGAGCGCGACGGTCACCGAGCGCTTGCCGCGGTTATCGAGGTCGAAAGCGTAGTTGGTGGGGAAGTCGTGCTGATAGCCGAGCGAGCGCAGCACGAACTCGCGGTAGACGTCGCCGCCCGGCGGCTCGACCTTGACGACGTCGGCGCCGAGATCGGCGAGCAGCGCCCCCGCCGCCGGCGCGGCGAGCCAGTTTGCCACCTCCAGGACACGGATGCCGGCGAGCGGCGCGGTCATCCCTCAGCGCACCAGCGCGGCGTAGCGGTCGAGCAACGGCATGACGGCGTCCTTGCCCTCGGACGGCAGTGGCAGGATGACGCGTTCGACCCCCATCGCTTCGTAAGCGTCGACCATGGTGCGATCGCCGCTGGCCCAGAAGACACTCACGCTGATCGAGCGCGGATCGCGACCCTGCTCGGCGGCCAGGCGCTGTAGGGTGGCGATGGCCTGCGCGAGGTCGCCGGCGGCGAAGGAGAGCGGCAGCCAGCCGTCGCAGTAGGCGGCGACGCGCTTCAGGCTCTTCTCGCCGTGGCCGCCGAGGAGAATCGGCGGATGGGGTTTCTGCTGCGGCTTGGGATACGACCAGATCGCCTCGAAGCGGACGAAATCGCCCGCGTACGAGGCCTCGTCCTGTGTCCAGATGGCCTTCATCGCCTCGATGCGCTCGCGCAGCAGTTTCCAGCGCGTCGCAAAGGCGGTGCCGTGGTTCTCCATCTCCTCGACGTTCCAGCCGGCGCCGATGCCGAACAACACGCGCCCGCCCGAGAGCAGGTCGAGGCTGGCGACTTCCTTGGCGAGCACGATCGGATCGCGCTCGATCACCAGGCAGATGCCGGGCGCGAGCTTGATCGCGTTGGTCACCGCGGCGGCCATCGCCAGGGCGACGAAGGGATCGTAGGTGTGCGAGTACTCGCGCGGCAGCTCGCCCCCGGCCGGATACGGCGTGCGCCGGGAGACCGGGATGTGCGTGTGCTCGGGGAAGAACAGCGACTCGAAGCCGCGCGCCTCGGCCGCCCGCGCCAGCTCGTCGGGCCGTATCGCGTAATCGGTCGGAAACATGCTCAGGCCGTATTTCATCGCATCCCTCCGTCGCAGACGGTGCATACCAGACCGGGACGTCGGTTCCGAGTGTTCCGCCGAGTTGGTCCCGGCAGGTGAGAATCAGGGCGCCAGGCCGTCGAAGAAGACGAACTCGGAAGACTCGGAACCTACGTCCCCTCTGGTGAGCCGCGAAGTCCGCATGTCGACCGGGGATGGCGGATCGGTCTAGTCTTTCGGCAACCCCACCCCCCCGGCCCGTGATGGCTTCAGAGCACCCCCCACCGCTCCGCGTACTCAGCCTGTGCACGGTCTTTCCCAACCCCACCGAGCCGGGCTGCGGCATCTTCATTGCGCGTCGCCTTCAGGCGCTCGCGGCACTCCGCAACGGGCCGCGCGTTACCGTCCTCGCGCCGGTTCAGCTGCTCGACTACGCGAAGCGGCGGCAGCGGCTGCTGCGAGCGCGTGGGGTCGTCTCGACACGCGAAGACGCGGCGATGCGCGTCATGCACCCCAAGTGGTTCTATCCCCCACTGAGCGGCGCAAGCAGCGCGGTCTTCCTGTTTGCTCGGCTCCTTCCCCTGTGTTGGCGGCTGCGGCGGCGCGGGTTTCGATTCGACCTCATCGACGCACATTTCGCGCACCCCGAGGGCGTCGCGGCCGCCATGCTCGGTCGCGTCTTCCGATGCCCGGTCATCATCACGCTCAGGGGCAACGAGGTGGTGCATGCCAAGCGGCCGCTGCGGCGTTGGACGCAGCGCTGGGCGCTGCGACGTGCGACGCGGATCATTTGCGTGGCTCGTTGGCTGGAAGACTTCGCCGTCTCCGCGGGCGTGGCGGTGGACCGGGTGATCACCATTCCCAACGGTGTCGACGCCGGGGTGTTCTACCGACGAGATCGGGCTGCGTGCCGCCGCATCCATGATCTGCCCATTGGTTCCCGCGTGATCTTGTCGGCCGGGTACCTGGTGGAAGGCAAGGGGCACCATGACGTGGTCGCCGCGCTGGCCACCTTGCACAGCCGTGGCATTGCGGCGCGGCTGGTGATCGCCGGCGGCAGCGGACGGGATGGAAATTTCGAGCCGGCGATTCGTCACAGCGTGCGCTCACGCGGTCTGAGCGACTACGTGCGCCTCACCGGCGCCGTGTCCCCGACGGCGCTCGCGGAGCTCATGGCGGCAGCCGACGTGCTCTGCCTCGCCAGTTTCACTGAGGGCTGGCCCAATGTCGTGCACGAGGCGCTGGCCTGTGGCACCCCGGTCGTGGCGACCGCCGTCGGCGCGGTTCCCCAACTCATTCCGGGACCTCGATACGGTCGTATCGTGCCGGTGCATGACCCGCAGGCCCTCGCGGATGCCCTCGGAGCCGCCTTGGAAACAGCGTGGGCGCACGACGAGATCGCGCGCTGGGGCCAGTCTCGGCAGTGGCGGCAGGTCGCCAAAGAGGTCCTGACCACGTTCAACGACGCGTGCCAGGGAGAGGCCCGAATCCGCGAACCGGCTGGATGACCGCCCGGCAGGGCTCAGCGGCGCGGTGGCACGGGCGCACCAGGCGCTGAATGCGACGCCTCCGCGCCGGGCCAGAAACCGCGCCGGCCGGTGATGAAGCTGTCGCCCCAGACTTGCAGGGCGAGGAGGCGCCACAGGCGCTCGGTGGCGTTCGTCTTGCCTGCCCGGTGTCGCTCGATCAGTTCACGGACCTTCGAGACGTCGAGGTACTCCGCAAGCAAGCCGTCCGGTTCACACAGGTAGGTCAGGATCGGGTCTGACCGGCGCTCTCTGAACCACCGCTCGAGAGGCGTGGAGAATCCTACCTTCGGGCGGTGAAGGATCTCGGCGGGCAGCAAATCTGCGGTCGCCAGCTTGAGGATGTGCTTCCCTCGCGACGGGAGTTTCATCGCGTCTGGTAGCCGCATCGCGAATTCGACCAAGGAGTGGTCGAGGAAGGGCACCCGGCTCTCGATCGACGCCGCCATGCTCATCCGGTCCTGCTTCATCAAGAGCTCGATGAGATACGTCTGATGGTCGACGTACAGCATTCGCGCCAACGTCGACTGTTGCGGCTCGACGGACCAGTGGCGCATGACATGCGCATACGGGTCGGCCGCCAAGACGGCGGCACGCCCGATCGCGCCAAGCTCAGCGCGCGAGAACCCGCCGGAAAAGTTCTCCAGATACAGCGATCGCACGTCCGAAGATCTGGCGAGAAAGGTGTGCCCCAGTTTGCGTCGCAGGGCGATCGATGGCGTGGCCTCCAGCGCCCTGCGCAGCATCGCCGCGATCGGGCGTGGGACGGCGCCGAGCATGCGCGCTCCTCGCTCGTTGATCAGGTGATATCGATAGCGCTCGTATCCGGCGAAGAGTTCATCGGCGCCTTCGCCGGTGAGGACGACCTTGACGTGTCGAGCCGCCAGTGCCGACACGAAATACAGCGGAACGCCGGCGGGAAAGCACAGCGGCTCGTCGTGATGCCACGTCAGCCGTGGAAGCGCACCGAAAAACTGATCGAAGCCGATGACGATCTCGTGGTGGTCGGTGCCCAGGGCGGCACCCACCGCCGCCGCCCATTCGAGCTCTCCGTACGCCGCCTCGTCGTAGCCGACCGAGAACGTCTGTACGACGCCATCGCTGTGGCGGGCCGTCAGCGCGGCGATGCAACTGGAATCCAGGCCGCCGCTGAGAAACACCCCGAGCGGCACGTCAGCCATGAGGTGCGTTTGAACGGCCGTCTCGAGGCGGCTTCGGCATTCGCTCACCCAGGTCGCTTGGTCACCGTCCGCGGCGCGCTCGAGCAGCGGTGAGTGCCAGTACCGGGACACCGTCAAGTGAAACCGATCCCCCTCCCAGCTCAGTTCGAGCACGTGGCCCGGCGGGAGCTTCCGCACCGGCACGAGAAGCGTTTCGTCGCTGGAACCGTACCCGGCCGTGAGGTACTCCCCGAGCACTGCTTCATTCACCCCGACGGACAGGCCGGGGTATGCCGAAATAGCCTTGATCTCCGAGCCGAAGACGAACGTCTGCCCGTCCCAGACGTAGTAGAACGGTTTGATGCCGTGGCGGTCTCGGACGCAATACAGCGAGCGTTCATCGCGGTTCCAAATCGCAAAGGCGAACATGCCAGCCAGGGCGGCCGCTGCCCGAACCCCGTCTTCAGCGAAGCTGTGCAGGACGGTTTCCGTGTCGCTGCGTGTGCGATACCGGTGGCCGGCGCGCTCGAGTCGAGGCCGAAGCGTGGCGTGGTTGAACACTTCCCCGTTGAAGACGATGGTGTAGCGGCCATCGTCACTCGACATGGGTTGATGCCCGCCCGCGAGATCGACGACACTCAGGCGCCTGTGGCCGAGGAACGCGACGCCGCCATCGAAGAAACCCTCATCGTCAGGTCCGCGATGGCTGATCGCGGCTGTCATCCGCCGAAGGACGCGGTCTGCGTCGGCAGGTGGGCGATCGGTCACGAATCCGGCGATGCCACACATCAAGGTTCCGCGCGTCGAGGTGATTGTCAGATCGAGGCTAATGTGGGCTAATGGTTCGCCGAGGCAGGAGGCCTGATCGCCCCGCTTCGGAGACGCCGTTCGATGGTAGGTCCTGCATCGGAATCTCGATGTCGCCGGGCAGCGTAAGCATCTCGAGGCGCAGCGACTTGGCCTTCACGGGTGGCGGGTTCGGATTCTCGTACAACAGCAGCTTCCGTCCCACCCAGTTACGGACGTTCGTTTCGATCGGAATCGTCGCCACGAGACGGAACGGCGGATCGTTGAGGACGTCGCGCAGAAGGTTCTGCGATGCAAAGCGCGTCTGACTATTGTCGACGAGCACGTAGCGAACGCCGTAGTCCGAGAGCAGGCGTTCGACCTCGGCGCGGGTGCGCACGAATTCCTTACTGCCGTACTCTGCCACGACTCGCGTAACATAGAGCGCCTTGCGGAGAATGACGGCCTGTCTCCGCGGGTCATTGGCGCGAACGTAGAAGACGAGATTGCCGTGCAATTCGCCATCGAACACCACCAATCCCGGACTGCCGTTCTGCATCAATCGCCGCGCCGCCTCCTCGTACCCGGAGACGAACGGACGCTGGTAGTGCCATGCCCACCACGTGTGGTGTCCGATCACCCCGAGCAGGACGGGAATCGTGACCCACTTCATGCGCTTCGGAAACGCGTTGCTGGTCACACCCCCGACCGCGAAGAATATCCACGGGGGAAGCCAGTATAAAATGTAACGAGGGTCCTGCTGCGCGAAGAAGGAGAATGTCGCATAGCAGGCGACGATCCATAACACCCATGGCCGCACGCGACGGACGCTCGTCCACAGGGGCGAGATGAGGAACCCGACGACACTGAGCGCCAGCAACGGCCATCCGAGCTGTCGGGGCAGCGCCCGCGGATAGAACGTCCACGGATTCTCTCGAACCGTTCCCTGAAAGACGTCGGCGGCAATGGTCGGCAGATGGAGCGCCAGCGCCGCTGCATAGAACGGACCCGCGATGAGGATGATCATGCTGAGCGCCGCGATCATGCTCCGGCTCACGAGCAGCGAGAGTCTGCGCTCGGCGACCAACGTGAGCAGGCAGAACACCGCGAGATAGATGCTCTGTTGCTTGGTCAGCAGTGCCAGTGCCGCGAGCATGGCGAACCGGTAGAGGTCGCCGGCCGGCGCACAGTCGGACCGCAGCGCGCGCAACCAGTAGTAGGTCGCAGCGATGCACAGGCTGAGCGCCGGAAGCTCCAGCATGGCGGATTTTTCGAACAGCAACACCGCAGGCGAGAACGCGAGCAAGATCGTCGCTGCAGCGGCGGTGAGTTCGTCTTGTAGATCCGACACCAGTCGAAACCAGAAGCAGAGGCCGAAGAGCGCAAAGGCGAGCACCGCCAGACGTGCCGCGACTGCGGTCGGGCCGAGAATCAAGAAGAAGAGCGCTTCCACGACGTAGAAGAACGGCGGCCAATGGAGGAGTCCCAGGGCGGGATACTGCGCGAACCAGCGCGCCGTGTATGGTACCGGGTGGGTGATCGGCCAGTCGCGCAGCAGGTCGGCGACGAACAACCCGCTGGCGGCGTGTACCGGCTCGTCGTGGTTGCCGAAAAACTCCCCGTGAGTGATACCCTTGATCAACACCGGGAGGATCAGGAGCAGGACTGCCGGCAGCAGCAGCCGGGCGTGTGCACGCGACGGAGTCGGTGCGGCGGACCTTGGGAGCGCACGGGCGTGGGCTACCGCGCCGGCGTCTGTCCTGGGCCAGGAGCCTCGGGTCGAACTCCATAGATGCTGCCCCACCGCAATTGCGGAGCAGGTGCTGCCCCACGCCGGGACCCGAGGCTCTCGCACCCCAGTCACCGGATTGGCCATCGCACTCCACATCATACCGCCGCCGGCGCTTGATAGCAGCGGGGATCGCGGCACCCCCTCGCGGCGAAAGCGCCAGCGCGCCCCGAGACGACACGCATGCGACTCCCGCGATGCTCTCAGAAACGAACGCGTTCTGGAAGAACCCCGTGTGCGTCGCAGGGAGGCCCGAAGGGTTCGAGCGACCGGGTCCTGTCACCATGGCGCGGGATTTGATCGACTGGGTGGGCGGCTATCCATTCGAAGTGGTCCGCCCTGAAGCCATATTCGATTTCTATCGGGCCCGCGGTCTCCAATTGGAGCGGCTGGTTACCAGGGGGGCCGGGCTGGGCTGCAATGAGTCTTGCTTTCGCAGGACGGTCGACACCGGGAGGGGGGCGTCAGCCTCGCGCAGCGACCACGCGCCTGCGAGAACGAACGAAGACCTCTGCCCGCGATTTGCCCGCCGGCAAGCTCCTGCGATATAGGCCGGCCGGCGAGCGGCGACCGCAATGAGATTCGACACCGACACCGCGTTGTTCGGGGACTACGAAGAGCGGCTCACGGCGGTCCCGGACGCGCTGCGGCCGGTGAGTGTGCCCGACGGCGCGATTCATTCGCCCGTGGCGCGGGCGCTGAAGAGAAGTATCGACATCGTGGCGGCGGTCGTCTTGCTCGTATTCGGCACGCCGCTGTGCGTGTTGGTGGGGCTGGCGATCTGGCTCGAGGATGGTGAGCCCGTCCTGTTCCGACAGATCCGCGTCGGGCGCGGCGGGGCGCTCTTCACGCTCTACAAGCTGCGCTCGATGCACAAGGACGCGGAAGCCGCTAGTGGGCCGCAGTGGGCTGCGCCGGACGATGCGCGCGCCACCCGGGTCGGCCGCTGGATCCGCGCCTTGCGCATCGACGAGATCCCGCAAGCGTGGAACGTGCTCGTCGGCGACATGTCCTTCGTCGGCCCGCGCCCGGAGCGGCCCGAGTTCGTCGGCCCGCTGCACGCCGCCATCCCCGGCTACGACCAGCGTCATCGCATCCGACCCGGCATGACGGGGTGGGCGCAAGTCAACCAGCCGTACAGCGGCACCCTCGGCGACGCGCAGCGCAAGCACGTCTACGATTTGCACTACCTGCAGAACTGGTCGCTCTCCCTCGACGTGCTCATTCTGGCGCGGACGGCCAAGATCGTTCTGTTCGGCTGGGGCGGTCGCGCGGCCGCTCCGAGATGAGCCGCCCGGCGCCTTCGCCGCCGCCGATCGTCAATGCCCTCACCATCGACGTCGAGGAGTACTTCCACGCCAACGCGCTGGACGGCGCCGTCTCACCGGCCGATTGGAACAGCCTGCCGCAGCGCGTCGAGCACAATACGCTGCGCCTCCTCGATGTGCTCGACGAGCACGGCGCGCGCGCCACGTTCTTCATGCTCGGCTGGGTGGCGGAACGCTGGCCGCAGCTGGTCACCGAAGTGGCGCGGCGCGGTCACGAGCTCGCCAGCCACGGCTACGCGCACCGCCTCGTCTACCGGCAGGACCCGCAGCAGTTCCGCGCCGATGTCGTGCGCGGCAAGGCCATCCTCGAGGATCGGCTCGGCGCGCCGGTCTTCGGCTTCCGCGCCGCCAGTTACTCGCTCGTCGCGCGGACGCTGTGGGCGCTCGACGTCTTGATCGAAGAGGGGTTCCGCTACGACTCCAGCATCTTCCCGATTCGACACGACATCTACGGCATCCCCGACTTCACCCGTTTCGCGGTGAAGCTGCAGCGCCCGGCGGGCGAGATCGTCGAGATCCCGGCCTCCACGCTGCGCTTCCTCGGCCGCAACTGGCCGGTGGGGGGCGGCGGCTACTTCCGGCTGTTTCCGTACGCGCTCACCCGCAGCGCCTTGCGCTACCTCAACCGACACGACCGCGCCCCGGCGATCGTCTACCTGCATCCGTGGGAGCTCGATCCCGAGCAACCCCGGCTGGCCGCCGGCGTCCGGTCCCGCTTCCGGCAGTATACCAATCTCCACCGCACCGAAGCGCGCCTGCGGCGGTTGCTGCGCGACTTCCGCTTCGCACCCATCGCCGAGGCACTGCCGGCGTTCGGCCTGCCGCTCGTCGGTACCTTCCGCGGGCAGCCGCGCCACACGGCGGTGGCATAGCGCCTCGCGGCGCGCTCGGAGGCGTGCTGAGGTGAAGATCATCAACGTCGCCGGCGCGCGGCCGAACTTCGTCAAGATCGCGCCGATCATGCGCGCCCTGGCGGGCGCCGGCGAGCGGCGGCCAGGGGCACGGATCGAATCCCTCCTGGTCGACACCGGACAGCACTACGACGATGTCATGTCCGCGGCGTTTTTTCGCGACCTCGAGATCCCGCGACCCGACCGGGCGCTCCGCGTCGGTTCGGGCTCGCACGCCGCGCAGACCGCCGCGGTGCTGTCCGCTTTCGAGGCGGTGCTGGTCGAGGAACGGCCCGACCTGGTGCTGGTCGTCGGCGACGTCAACTCCACGCTCGCCTGCGCGCTGGCGGCCGCCAAGCTCGGGGTCGCGGTGGCGCATGTCGAGGCCGGCCTGCGCAGCTTCGATCGCACCATGCCGGAAGAGATCAACCGGCGGCTCACCGATGCCCTGGCCGACGTCCTCTTCACGACCGAGGAAGACGCCGACCAGAACTTGCGGCGCGAAGGGGTGCCGGGCGAGCGGATCTTTTTCGTCGGCAACGTGATGGTCGACGCGCTGCGCTGGGCGCAACGCGCGGCGCGGCCGTCGACCATCCTCGAGCGTCTCGGGCTGCGGGATCGCGAACGCGGCGAGGGCTTCGCCCTTGTCACGCTGCACCGGCCGAGCAATGTCGACTCGCGCCGGACACTCGGCGGGCTGATCGATGCCCTCGGGCAACTGAGCCACGACCTGCCGGTGATCTTCCCGGCCCATCCGCGCACGCGCGCACGCCTGGAGGAATTCGGCCTGACCTCCGCGTTGCGGCCGGTCGCGTCTGGTCCCGACCCCACCCGGGTGCAGCGCGGACGGGTGTGCTTGCTCGACGCGCTACCCTACGTCGACTGCCTGTGCGCGCTGGGCGCGGCGCGCTTGGTGCTCACCGATTCGGGCGGTGTTCAGGAGGAAACCACCTGCCTCGGCGTACCGTGTGTCACGCTGCGCGACACGACGGAGCGACCCATTACCGTACGCGCCGGAACGAATGTCGTCGCCGGCACCGACCCCGAGCGCATTCTCCAGCTGGCGCGCCGGGCCCTGGCGAACGGCAGGCCGCCCGCGGTCGCGCCGCCCCTATGGGACGGCCACGCGGCGGAGCGCATCGTCGACATCCTCATCGATCGATGATGAACGGCAGGCAACCGCCCGCGGCGGATTCGAGAGGCCCGTCTTGACGGCAACCGGTGGCGGAACACCGCGCCCGCGCGTGCTGCACGTGCTGGACAGCCTCGCCGTGGGCGGACTGGAACTGGCGCTTCTGGGGCTGATCGAACGAACCGGCGACCGTTTCGAGCACTCCGTCTGTTGCATCCGGGACCTGGGAGCACTCATGGATCGATTCGCTAACGCCGGCGCCGGCATCACTCTCGTCGGCAAGCGAGTGGGGCGGGACAGAAGTGTGCCGTGGCGCATCGCGCGCCTGTGCCGCGCACTGCGGCCGCACATCGTGCACACCCGCAACTGGGCGACGATCGATGGAGTGGTGGCCGCCCGTCTGGCGCGCGTCCCGGTCGTCATCCACGGCGAGCACGGCCGCGACGACGCGGAAGACGCCGCGCCCAGCCGCCGGCAGGTGCGGATCTGCCGCCTTCTGTTCCGGTTCGTCAACCGCATCGTCGTGGTGTCGAAACGTCTGCAGCGCTGGTTGGTCGAAGAGCTGGCGGTGCGCCCGCGCAAGGTCGTGTTCATCCCGAACGGAGTCGACACGGAACGATTTCGCCCCAGCGCGCACCGCGACCGGTTGCGACGCACGCGCGGCTACGAGCCGGCGCACGTGCTCATCGGCGCGCTCGGCCGCCTGCAGGCGATCAAGGACTACGCCACGCTGATCGCCGCGTTCGAGACGGTGCTGCGCCGCCAGCCCGAGGCCAGGCTGGTCATCGTCGGCGACGGGCCGGAGCGGGCATCGCTCGCGGACGAGGTCGACCGTCGCCGCCTGCGGCACGCGGTTCGGCTGGCGGGCCATCAGGACGACGTAGAGGAGTGGCTGGCGGCCATGGACCTCTTCGTGCACCCCTCGCTCATGGAAGGCACGAGCAACGCCCTCCTCGAGGCCATGGCGGTAGGTTTGCCGGTGGTGGCAGGGCAGGTGGGCGGGAATCCCGAGATCGTGGTCGACGGCGTCACCGGTCGGCTGGTTCCCATACGCGATCCCGCGGCGCTGGCGGCGGCGATGCGGTTCTACAGCGTCGACGTCGACGCTCGCCGCCAGCACGGCGCGACCGGCCGCGCTCGCGTCGCGCAGGGGTACTCCATGGATGCGATGGTTGCCGGATACACGGCCGTGTATCAGCAGGCACTGGCGCGCCGGAGCTCGCGATGGTTGGCAGCCTGACCCGCATCGCGCCGCGAACCGCAGCGGTTGGGTTGCCCTAGTGTCCCGTCGCGGCGACGGGACACTAGCCCGTGAGTGATCTCTCCGATGTGCGGCATCGCGGGCATGTACCATCGCGCCGGCGCGCCTTCCGGCGAGCGGCTGACGGTCCTGGAACAGATGACGCGCACGCTCATCCATCGCGGGCCCGATGACGAGGGATACTTCATCGACGACTTCGTCGGTTTGGGCCACCGCCGCCTCAGCATCGTCGATGTCGAGACCGGCCACCAACCGATGGCGAACGAGGATGGCAGTGTGTGGCTGGTGTTCAACGGCGAGATCTACAACTTCCGCGAGCTGCGGCACCTGCTCGAGGGCAAAGGCCACCGCTTTCGCACCCACAGCGACACCGAGGGGATCGTGCACGCCTATGAAGAGTGGGACACGGGGTGCCTCGACCGCCTGCGCGGCATGTTCGCCTTCGCACTCTGGGACGCGCGGCGTCGCCGGCTCTTCCTCGCCCGCGACCGCCTGGGCAAGAAACCGCTCTACTACGCGCGCGTCGGCGAGGCCCTGGTGTTCGGCTCGGAGATCAAAGCGCTGGCCGCCTTTCCCGGCCTCGATCGCAGGCTCGACCTCGAGGCCGTCAGCGACTACCTCTCCCTGCTCTACATCCCGCGCCAGAAGAGCATCTATCGCGGCGTCAGCAAGCTGTTGCCGGGGCATTACCTGCTGGCCGACGCCAGGCAGTGCGACGTGCGCTGTTACTGGGACCTCGACTTCACCCCCAGGGTGCACGACGGCCAGCGGGCGGCGCAGCACCTGGCGGAGCTGCTGCGCGACGCGGTGTCGGCACGGCTGCACAGCGAGGTTCCGCTGGGCGCTTTTCTCAGCGGCGGGATCGATTCGTCCGCCGTCGTCGGCCTGATGGCGCGGGCGGCCCCGGCGCCCGTCATCACGGCCTCGATCGGCTTTCCCGAAGAGTCCTTCGACGAGCTGCCGTACGCCCGCATGGCGGCGCAGCACTTTCGCACCGACCACCGTGAGGACGTCGTCACCGCGCGCGCCGTCGACGCGCTGCACGACCTCATCTGGCATTACGACGAGCCATTCGGCGACTCGTCGGCGATCCCGACCTACTACGTCTCGAAGCTGGCGCGGCAGCGGGTAACCGTGGCGCTCTCCGGCGACGGCGGTGACGAGAGCTTTGCCGGGTATCGCCGCTACTACTTCGACGTGTGCGAGCAGAAGGTGCGCTCGCTCGTTCCCGCGGCCGTGCGGCAGCCCCTCTTCCGCGCCATCGGCGGGTTGTATCCGAAGGCCGACTTCTTGCCGCGGCTGTTTCGCGGCAAGACGTTTCTGAGCAACCTCGCGCGCACCCCGCCGGAGGCGTACCTGCACTCGGTCAGCGGCGTCACCGAGGCCGACAAGCTCCAGCTGCTGAATCCAGACGTGTCGCGCGCTCTGGGCGGATACCGCACCGCGGATCTGTTCGCCGACCTGTACCGAACCGCCGCCGCCTGGGACCCGCTGGCGCGCATTCAGTACATCGACTTCAAGACGTACCTGCCGGACGACATCCTCACCAAGGTCGACCGCGCCAGTATGGCGCACTCCCTCGAGGTACGCTGCCCCCTGCTCGATCACCCAATGGTCGAGTACGCGGCCTCGTTGCCGTCGCACCTGAAGCTGCGCGGCACGCGTGCGAAACTGATCCTGAAAGAAGCGGTCCGCGACTTCGTGCCGGCGGAGATTCTGCAGCGGCCCAAGATGGGATTCGCCATGCCGCTGGCGACGTGGTTGCGCGGCGAGCTGCGCCCGCTGGTCGAAGAGGAGGTCCTGCGCGCTCGCCACGGGCTGTTCGACGAGCAGACGATCCGGCGGCTGTGGCGCCAGCATCTCTCGGGCCGGCGCGAGCGCACGTCGGAGCTGTGGGGCGTGCTCATCTTCAACCTCTGGCACAAGCGTTTCGGAGCCGCGCCGTGATCTCGCCGCCGCCCCGGAGGTCGGCGATCCGGTCACTTCCACCAGGCGCTGCGGATCTGGGGCCTATGATACGGAGAGCATCGTGACCGCCCATCTCGCGTCCATGCTGGCCACCGTCGCGACCGCGTACCGGTTGTTGCTTTGGCAGCGGCCGTCGGCCATGCCCGCGGAGGCGACGCCTGTCGCGTGAGTCGTGTTCGGTGTCGACATCCTGCTCATCGCACTCGTCGTCGCGTCGCTCCCAGTGTGCATCTGGAGGCCGTGGATCGGCGTGCTGGTCTTCACCTGGCTCGGCTGCATGCACCCGCACCGGATCGTCGGCGGGCTGGCGGACGACCTGCCGTTGTCCAGGCTGGTCGCGCTGGCGACGTTGCTCGGCCTGCTGTTCACCAGACAGCGTTACGCGCTGCCGCGACGGCGCGAGCTCTACCTGCTGGGCGGGTTGTGGCTGACGTTCCTGGCCTCGACGATGCTGACCGCCCTCGAGCCGCAACGGGCCTGGAGCGACTTCGTCGAGGTCTCCAAGATCATGGTGATGGCAGGTGTGACCATGGTCTTGTTCCAGGACCGCGCCAAGCTGCACGCCCTGCTCCTGGTCATCGCGCTGTCCATCGGCATCGTCGGTATCGGCGGCGGCCTGTGGGGCTTCTACACCGGTTTTCACGCCCCGCTCTTCGGACCACCCCACTCGAATATTTCCGACAACAACGGGCTCGGATTCGTGCTGGTCGTGGTCCTGCCCCTGCTCGCCTACGTCCGTCAAGCGGAGGAACGCGCGCCGCTCCGCGCGCTGCTGCTGATCGCCTTCGGCCTGTCGATCATCGCCCTATTCGCCACCTATTCGCGCGGTGCCTTCGTCGGCTTCTGCCTCGTCTTGGCGCTCATCGCCGTGCAGATCCGGACCAAGGACCTGGCCCTGTTGGGCACTGGGCTCGCGGCCTGCCTGGTGTTCTATCTCTTCGCTCCGCAACAATGGGTCGAGCGGATCGAAACGATCACGCCGACGGCGTACCGCACGGATCCCTCCGGCGTGAAGCGGATGAAGTCGTGGTACGTCGCCCTGCGCCTCGGCGCCGACCATCCCTTCCTCGGCGCCGGTTTTCGCCCCTTCTCGCCCGCCGTGTACCAGCGCTATCTCGCCGGCTACTCGGACGACCATGACGCACACAGCCATTTCCTGCAGGTCTTCGCCGAGCACGGGTTGATCGGGTTGGGGCTGTTCGTCGCGCTCCTGGTGTCGGTCCTGCTCCGTCTCTGGCGTCTGGCACGCCTGACCCGCGGCGACCCCCACCGCGAATGGATCGGCCGCTGCGCGCAGTCGGTCGGCGTCGCCGTGATCGCCTATGTCGCCGGAGGGATGTTCATCAACCTGCCGTACTTCGACCTCTACTATGAACTCGTGGCGGTGGTGGTCATCCTGCAGGAAATCGCCACCTCCGCGGACGGCCGCGCCTGCGCTCCACTCGACGAGGGCTGGGTTACGGCGGTGATCCGGCGCGCCCAGGGCATCACGCGGCAGGCGTAGCGCCCTGCAACGCCCTGGTTCTCGACCCGCGGCCCGGCTCAGCCTGAAGGCGGCGGCGCACTCTCGACGAGCTCAAACGAAGTCAGATAGAGCCCCTCTACGCTCCGCTGCGCCGTGCGCCGAACGCCGTGCGTTCTCAGCTCGCCAACCTCGACCGGGCTGAGGCTGGCAAAGGTAAAGCGCCTGACGCCGGTGGCCGTGGCCAACTGAATCCAGCGTGCGGTGTGTGCGCGGTCCGCGACGAAGAACATCTCGCGCTCGGCGTAGGCCACTGCGACGGCGGATGGAAGCCACCAGACGTCGGTGACGATGACCTCCTCGGCCCGCAGGGCAGCATCCCAGGTCGACAGCGCCTCCCGGGTGGTGTGCAGCATGGTCAGGCCGCGGATCTCCAGTCCCACGCCGACGACCATCATCGCCGCGACGGCGAGGCTGAAGACTCGTCTCAGCCAGAGCGGGCGCTCCGATCTCCCGTAGCTCCGCAGGCCCGCCAGCATCGCGATCGACAACAGCGGATAGAGGACCAACAGCAGCCGTTGTCCCCACTCCATTCCGGCCTCGAGTTTGCCATTCCAGAGATACGACATCGCGATCGCGAATGCGCCGATGACGAGATAGCCGAGCGACACATTCGCCAACGCCATCGGGACATAGCGGCGCTCCCGCCACGCCTCCCGCAAGGCGTATGGCCACACGATCAGAAACGGCGCGACGGGGAACAGACCGTGCAGGGCGCGATAATTCTGCGCGGTGCACAAGAGAAAAAGGCTGAAGCCGAGCATGACGACGCAGCCGGAGAGGACCAAGGCTGCCTCGATGCGCGTAGACCTTGCGAAGGCGGCGACCCAACACGACAGCAGCGCGAGCGCCACCGCGACCGCGAGCCCGTCGCCAACGACTGCGCCCTCGCTCACCTGGCTGTGAACCAAGACCTCGACGAGGCCACCGGGATGCTCCAGGAGCCCAGTTGCAGCCGTTTCGATCCGCGCCGGTACGGACGCCAGGAGGTTGCGGTGGCGCAGCGTCAGTGACGCCTGGAGAACGAAGAGCAAGCCGGCGGTCAGTCCGGCGAGCAGCAGGGGAAGGGCAACGCGCCGGAGCGGCCTCGACGCCGGCCGGCTGCTCGGCGGCGCCGTGGGCCGCGGGCGGGCGGCGAGGCTGGAGACACCCCAGCCCGAGAAAACGGCCACCGCAAGCGCCGACATCTCGAAGCGCAGGATCCACGCCGCCGTCAGGGCGGCGGCGGCCGCCAACACGGCGGCCGGGCGCCAACGCGGCGAGGCGGTGACGACGTAGACGGCGAGCAGCGCCAGGAAACCCGCCGCGCTGTGCTCCCAGAAGACCATGCCGTAGAACCACACCGGCGTGGCCAGGCCCACCAGGAGCACGGCGAAGGGCGCCCAGCGCGGGTCTATGCGCGCCATCAGCATCCCGCTCACGATGGCGATGCCCCAGGCGCTCAAGAGCGGGAGCAGGTACAGGCCGGTCAGACCGAACCATCGCAGCGGCACGCGGTTGACCAGCGGGAAGAGGACGGGGGTTTGGAACGGGAGGTAGGTACTGCCGTCATCGGCGACCACCGGAGGAGGGAAAATCACCGGGGGCGGAAGAAATTCGAAGCCGGGATCGATGCGCCGGGCCGGGAACGGCACCTCGTAGCGGACGTCGCCGGCCCAGTTCACGCTGACACTGCGCAGCTCCAGGTAATTGGCACCCTCATCGGGCATCCAGAACACATGCTTCGGCAGGACGCTCAGACTCACGGCGTAGATCGCCAGCACGGCGAGCGCCGCCAGAAGGGTCCACCCGTGGCCTCGGATCCGCGTCACGCCTCTCCAGGGGGCGGGCGCCTGGCCCAGAGGCGCTGGCCTTCCCGGCAAGCGCCTTCAACCAGGCCACGCATGGCGGAGGTCATGGCAGCATCGCGGCGAGCGAGCAAGATCCACTGACTTGCCGGCAGCGAGCGGCCGGCGCGGCGCCACGCAGCCGAGAGGTATCGCCGCTATCGGCCAGCGCGCGCAGACACCAGCTCCCGAAACGGCGGCGCGTCGAGAAGCGCCTGGCTCACGCGCGCCGCCATGGCGCGGCTTCCGGTATCGCGAAAGTGCACGGAGTCGTTGTAGTGCACGTCATCCGCCGGGATTTGCTCCTCGCCACCGATGAGCACGGCTCCAGTTTCGGCGGCCACCGACCGGATGACGCGATTGTACTCCTCGTAGCCGGCTACCAGTCCGTCGAGGGTCATGTACGGCATGTAATACAACGAGGTGACGGCCG
This sequence comes from uncultured Binatia bacterium (SeqCode), assembly GCA_964475125.1. Lineage (GTDB taxonomy): Bacteria > Desulfobacterota > Binatia > HRBIN30 > CADEER01 > CAYYWP01. Next base: position 25,479 of record CAYYWP010000004.1, read on the forward strand.
CCTGCTTTCGCTCCGCGACCGACTGGCCGCGCCGGATGCGGGGCGAAAAGGTCACGACCGCAACCACTTCGGCGACCTCTTGGGCTGCGTGGATGGTGTTGCGCAGCCGTTGCTCGAAGCCGCGTGACAGCTCGCGTGGGTCGAAGACGAGCTTTCCAGCGTCGCTCTCAGCAGTGGCCTGGAGGCGTCGGATCGACAGGTTCATGTCGACGAGGAACCACAACAGGGAATATCGCGCCAGCCCGCCGGCCTGCGTCGGCACGTCAGGGATGAGCTGCCGGTCCCGCGCCAGCCGACGGCTGTCCAGGGAGAGGTCATTGGTCGCTTCGTAGATCACGACGACGTCGGGCTCCAAGCGCTGGACCCGCAGCGTGAAGGTGCGCAGAATCGCCTCCAGGCCGTAGCCCGGGACGCCGGTGTTCACGTAGTCGAACTGGACGTCCGGAAGCGCTTCCTCGAGGGATGCCCAGACCAGATGTGGCCAGGTCACCTCGTTGCCGCCGACCTCTGCACAGAAAGTGGTTGATCCGCCGAGAAAGGCCAGGCGAACCACCCCGGGCGGCTTTGGCATCACCAGCTCCGGGCCGCGGAATCCGAGTGAATTGACGCGGATCTTGCCGTGAACGCGATTCGGAATGAGAACGCGCAAGCCGGTCTCGGGATCGATCGCGAGCGCCTCGTCGATCGGACTTGCGGTGCCGTGTCTCACCCATTGCCGGAATCTGACCGCACCTTCGGCGAGCAGCGCGCTCGCAGCGCCGAGGGCGAGGAGGGCGGCGACCATGCGGAGCACACGCCCCGGCTTCATCGGCAGCGCCTCCGGGAGCGGGCCGCTGACCGACGGGGCATCGCCGGATGTTTGCCGCTGCGCGCGTCTCGCCAGTAGCCAACCACGAAGGATATGCTACGGGTGACGGACGAAACGGTCCAGGACGGGGACGAGATCGAGGGAGCAGTGTGAGCAGTACGGCAGGTTCGTCCGAGGCGGGCATCGCGCAGGTGCTGCGCCTCAAATACGGGGACCCGCCGACGGGCTGGGGCCCGCTGCTGCACCAGCGCTTCGGCTACCGGACACCCGATGACCTGTACGAGGCCGCGGTGGCAGAGCTGGTGACTCCGGGCTGCGCGTGGGCCGACATCGGCTGCGGCCATGAGCTGTTCCCGAGCAACCGAGCCCTCGCGCGCCTGCTTGCCGCCCGCGCCGGCCTGCTCGTCGGCGTCGACCCCGACGCGACCATCGAGGAGAACCCCTACGTCCATCGCAAGGTGCGTGTGACGCTCGCGGACTTCCAGCCGGACCGGTCCTTCGACCTCGTGACGCTGCGCATGGTGGCCGAACACCTCGCCGACCCGGAGGCGGCGGCCGCGGCGCTGGGGCGTATCGTGCGGCGGGGCGGCACCGTACTCATCTACACGGTCAACCGCTGGGCGCCGGTCTCGCTCGCGGCGAAGTGCGTGCCCTTCCGCTTGCACCAGCCGATCAAGCAGGTGCTCTGGGGCACGCAGGAGCAGGACACCTTCCCCACCTACTTCCGCATGAACACGCGGCGGCAGCTGCGTGCGCTGCTCGACCGCCACGGCCTCCGCGAGGTCTCCTTCCGCTACCTCGATGACTGCCGCACGCTGCAGCGCATCCGCTTGCTCGCCCGCCTCGAGCTGATCACCTGGCGCGTCCTGCACGCCGTCGGCCTGCCCTACCCCGAGACCTGCCTGCTCGGCACCTATCGGAAGGGGACGTAGTTTCAAGTGTTCCGAGTTACCCCCCACGGGCCCCAATGCGGCCATTCCGGGGAGGGGGTCGGCCATGACGGAACGCTCGGAAGCCATCCTTGATCTGACAAAACCTCAACGCAGAGACCCAGAGTACGCAGAGGACCCGGAGGCTGCGTGCATGAGTTCGAGCGCTGACTCATGGTCATCGTCAATTGGGTCTGGGGGTCAATCTCTCGCAGGATGCTGAACAACCCGCCGCTCACCCTTCGACGGGCTCAGGGTGAGCGGAACCGCGGGTTTTTCAGCATCCTGCTCGACCCTCGTACTCCGCGTTCTCTGCGGTCTCCGCGCCTCGGCTTCGAATTTCTCTTGTCCGATCAAGGCTATGTCCCGCATGCTTTGCTTGTCTTCACCCGTGCCGGGCGGCATTCTGGCGCCGTGCCTGGGGGGGAGCAGTGTAACCGTCTCGCCGGGCGGCGTTGCGGATTCCCGTCGAACGCCGGGGCGGAGGCCTGCTCACGCTCGTGACCACGCCAGACTGGATCGGTCTCTTCGCCTCGCGCCGCGCCCGGGTGGGGGTGCTCGGCCTCGGCTATGTCGGCCTGCCGCTGGCGGTGACGATCGCGGAGGCGGGGTTTGCCACCCTCGGCTTCGATACCGACGGTGAAAAGATCGCCATGCTCGAGCGTGGCGAGTCGTACATCCGCCACGTGCCGAGCGATCGGTTGGGTGCTGTCCTCGGCACTCGGCCGCCGGCGAACGCTGATGCCGCCGGGCTGTATCCGAGCCGGGAATGGGGGGACCTGCGGGCATGCGACGTCGTCGTGCTCTGCGTGCCGACGCCGCTGACCGCAAACCGGGAGCCCGACTTGTCGTATGTCGTCGGCACGACGGAAACCGTCGCGGCCCACCTGCGTCCGGGTCAGCTCGTGACGCTCGAGAGCACGACCTATCCAGGCACGACGGAGGAGGTGCTGCGCCCGATTCTCGAGCGCAGCGGGCTGCGCGCCGGGCGCGACTTCCACCTCGCCTTCTCGCCCGAGCGCGAGGATCCGAACAACCCCGCCTTCACCATCCGCACGATCCCCAAGCTCGTCGGCGGCGTCACGCCGGAATGCGGCCGCGTCGCGGCGGCCTTCTACGGCGCCGTGGTCGAGCACGTGGTCCCGCTCTCGAGCGCCGCCGCCGCCGAAGCGGCCAAGCTGCTGGAGAACATCTATCGCAGCGTCAACATCGCGCTCGTCAACGAGCTCAAGGTGCTCTTCGAGCGCATGGGGCTCGACACGTGGGAGGTCATCGACGCCGCCGCCACCAAGCCGTTCGGCTTCACCCCCTTCTACCCGGGCCCCGGCCTGGGCGGGCACTGCATCCCGATCGATCCATTCTATCTGACCTGGCGGGCACGGCAGTTCGATCTCAGCACGCGCTTCATCGAGCTCGCCGGCGAGATCAACGTCGGCATGCCGAGCTACGTGATCGAACGCCTGGTCGGTGCCCTGAACGAGCGCGGGCGCGCCCTCAAGGGCGCCAAGATTCTCATCCTCGGCGTTGCCTACAAGCGCGATGTCGAGGACGACCGCGAATCACCGGCGGTGAAGCTGATCGAGATCCTCCGCCACAAGCACGCCGAGGTGAGCTATCACGATCCGTTCGTCGCAGTGCTCAAGCCCGGCCGTCGCCACAACCTCGGCCTGCGTTCGGTGCCGCTGACCGCGGCGACGCTTGCCGCGGTCGACGCGGTGGTCATCGCCACGGACCACAGCGGCGTCGACTACGAGCTCGTCGTGCGCCATGCCGCGTTGGTGGTGGACGCCCGCAACGCCACCCGCAACGTGCGTACGGCGCGGGACAAGATCGTCCGCGCCTGATGAACTGCCGCGAGTACGTCGGCGGCGTTGCTGGTCGAGACCGGATGCCGAGCCGTCGACGACCATGACGCAAGACGACGCGCGAGTCTGGAGCGCCCGGCGTTGAGCGCGGTCTCTGCGAGCCCCCGCGACCGACGGGCGCACGGCTACCGCGACGCGGCGTGGAGTGTACTGGCCGCGGCGCTGCCCTTCCTGGTTTTCCTGCGCACGATGGCGCCGACGGTCTACGGCCTCGACAGCGCCGAGCTCAGCACCGGCGCGTATGCGCTCGGCATCGTGCACGCCCCGGGCAGCCCGACCTACATGCTGCTCGGCCATCTCTTCTCCCGCTTGCCGATCGGCGACGTGGGCTACCGCTTGAACCTCATGTCGGCGGTCGCGGCGGCGCTCGCCGCGCTCTTCCTGTTCCGCGTCCTGATGCGCCTCACCGGCGAGCGAGCCCTGGCCCTCGCGGGCAGTTGGTTTACCGCCTTCACCTACTACTTCTGGGTGAGCGCGCTGGCGGCGGAGCTGTACGCGCTGCATGCCGCATTCGTCGCCGGTCTGCTGCTGTTGGCGCTGCGCTGGCGCGAAGAGGCCCGTGCGTCCTCGCTCTGCCTGCTGGCGCTGCTGTTCGGCATCGGCGCCGGCAATCACATCGCCATGGTCCTGCTTCTCCCCGGCTTCGCCTGGCTCGCCGCAACCGGGCGCGCGGTGCCGTGGCGCCCGCTCTGGCTGGCGTCGGCGGCGGTCGCCTGCGGCCTCGTCGGTGCCGCCGTCTATCTGTATCTGCCTCTGCGCTACCTGTCGGACACGCCACTCAACTATGCGCGTACGTATTGGCACGTCGACCTCACCACCGCCGAGGGCTTGCGCTGGATGGTCACGGCGCGCCTGTTCAAGTCTTCGCTCTTCGGGGTGCTGGCGGCGGACCTGCCCGGCGAAGTGGCCACCTACCTGCGGCGGCTGTGGAGCAACTTCGCCGGCCTCGGTGTGTTGCTCGGCCTATTGGGCCTCATCGGGGACTTTCGCCGCCGGCCTTCGCTGCACATCGGCCTCGGGCTTCTCTTCGCGGCCCACCTCGCCTTCTATCTGTGCTACCGGGTCGGCGACAAGGAGCTCATGCTGTTGCCCACCTATTTGGTCTGGGCCGTATGGGCCGCGCTGGGGGCGCGAACGCTCTGTCGCCTCCTCGATCCATGGCTCGCCCCGCGCTGGTCGATCCCTGCCGCGGCGCTGCTGTTGGCCTTGGCGGCGGCGTGTCTGGTTGAGAACTTCGACCGCGTCGACCTCAGCCGCGACTGGTCGGCCCGACAGCGCGGGGAACGCATCCTCGCCAGCCTCGAGCCCGGCGCCGTCTACCTCGGGACGTGGGCCGACGTGCCGATTCTCGAATACCTGCAGATCGTCGAGCGCGTTCGACCCGACGTGCGCACGGTGAACCTGTTCTTCACGCCCGGGCAGGGCGCGAGTATCGCCGGCGAGATGCTGCGCGGCCGCCGAGCCGTCTACACATCGGCGCCGCGTGTCCTCGCCGGCAGCGGACTCGGCCTCGATCCGGTGGCGGCATGCGGCTGCTACCGGGTATACCCGGCGGCCTCATAGACCGCGCCGGCGGTCCCGGGAGCGACTCGGCCGCCATTTTGGAAGGGTGACAGCGGGTTACTCGGGTGCCATCGGCCTCGCCATCTGGTGCTGGATCCGGCCGAGACACGCCTCGGGGACGTGAAGTTTTTACCTTGATCAGACTGGACAGGCGCGCCGCGTGAGTATAAGAGCAGGCGGCGGACTGTAGGAGAGAGAGTGTTGCTTTCTGCAGTGGCCATGCATGGCCGAGGATCACTGCTCGCGGCTGCGATCGTGGCCGTGAACTTCGCTCTGGCGCTCGATCTCACCGGCCTTTCTTATGGCCGCTACCAGTGGACTGCCTACGCCCTGATCGCCTACACACCGACCAATACACCGACCAACACACCGACCGCGACGCCCACCAATACACCAATCCCGATCGGCGGGAGCTGTACGGCTGGAACGGAGTGCACCTCGACGTTCTGTGTCGACGGTGTGTGTTGCAACGAGATCTGCGACCAGCCGGGCGAGTTCTGCAACCTCCCGGGGAACGCGGGTACCTGCTCGATGCCCACGGCCCCCGCACCGACGCTGCGTGGTCCGTGGCTGGCGGTGACGGTGCTGCTGCTCGCCGCCATCGCGCTCTTCGCTTTACGCGCGCGACGAACCCGTTAGCACCCCGAGGTTCCACCTCGCAGACCTGGCCGCGGGTGTCACTCGGTCCGATCGAGGGGGCGTGCCGTCGGACGGGCAGACGCAAGCGTCGCCGGGTGACAGGCATGTGCACGGTGCCTCGCACGACACCTGATTGCGTCGGCGTGCGAATGCACTCGCCGTGAAGATCCTGCACGTTCTCAATCACTCGCTGCCCCATGTCGACGGCTACAGCGTGCGCAGCGCCAACGTCTTGCGGCTGCAGTGCGAGGATGGGCTCACTCCGATAGCCCTGACCTCACCGCGACAGGAACCGGTCTCTTCCGTCGCTTCGGAGCGCATAGACGGCATCCTGCACTACCGTACCGCGCCGCCCCGGGCGGCGCCGCCGGCCGTGCGGCCGCTGCTCGACGCCAAGACCGTGTACCAGCGCATCGCGGCGGTCCTGCGCTGCGAGCAGCCGAGCGTGATCCACGCCCACTCCCCGAGCCCGTGGGGCGCCGCGGCGGCGGTTGCGGCGCGACGCCACCGGCTGCCGTTCGTCTACGAAGTGCGCGGCTGTTGGGAGGACGCCGCGGTCGACGCCGGCACGACGCGGCCCGCATCCGTACGCTACCGCCTGACGCGGGCGCTGGAGACCTGGGTGTTGCGCCGCGCCGCGGCGGTCACGACGATCTGCGCTGGACTGGCATATGAGATCTCAGCCCGCGGGATTTCGAGCCCGAAGCTCTTCCTGACCCCGAACGGCGTCGACGGCGAGCGCTTCGCCCCGCTGCCGCGCGACGCCGCGCTGGCCGCCCGCCTCCAGCTGCCTCCCGATGGCCCCACCGTAGGGTTCGTCGGCTCGCTGCTCGCCTGCGAGGGCGTCGAGGACCTCGTGGCGTCCGTGCCGGTGATCATGCGGCGTGTCCCAGGCGTGCATGTCATCGTCGCGGGAGTTGGGCCACGCCTCGACCCGGTGCGCATGCTGCAACAGCGGCTGCCGCAACCGGATCGGGTCCATATCGTGGGCGCCGTGCCGGCCAGCGAGGTGCGGCGCTACTACTCCCTGCTCGACGTCGTGATCTATCCGCGCCGGCCGACCCGTCAGACCGAGATGGTGACACCGCTGAAACCGCTGGAAGCGATGGCGATGCAGAAAGCCGTGTTGGTCGCCGACGTCGGCGGGCTGCGGGAACTGGTCGATGCGGCCGTCGGGGCCACGTTCCGCGCCGGCGACGTGGAACACCTGGCCGAGCAGTGTATCGCGCTGCTCTCTGACCCAGCCCGCCGCGCCGAGCTGGGACGCGAGGCGCGCCGGCACGTCCTGGCGACGCGCTCCTGGCGTCGGCTGGCGCCGATCTACCGCGCCGCCTACGCGGCGGCGAGCGATCGCTGACCGTCGAGCAACCGAATCTCGCCACGCCTTGACTGCGTTCTCATCGCGTCCCGCGCTCGTGCCGGCTCGGTGACGCGCTGACCATCTCGACGAGGATCCCCACCCCCGCCCCGGCGTGGATCGTCACGATGGCCGCGAGCAGCCAGGGCAGCAGGCGCCAACCGCACCGTCGCGCCAACCAGATCGCCTGCACGGCGACGACGCCGAGGTACAGCCCAGCGCCGAGGGCGTACGCCGCGGCAAGAGCGTTCGACAGCGCAAGCAGCGGCAGCGTCGCGATGGCGCTCAGCACGAGGAGCGCGGGCAGGAACGTCGCGAGCGCAAACGTGCCGGGATGGCGGCGCAGCAGGCGCAGGCGCCCGCGCCCGTAGCGCACTTGCTGGCGGAAGAGCGCCCGCAGGCTGGTGCGGGCGTAGTAGGGCGTCGACAGCTCCGACGTGTAATAGCAACGGAAGCCACTCCGTGCGACGCGGAGGCTGAACTCCAGGTCCTGACAGGCGTCGAACGATTCGTCGAAACCGCCGACGCGCTCGAAGACGGCGCGGCGATAAGCCACGGCGGCGGGGTGGGGTGAGACGAAGCCGGACTCGGCCGCGTAAGTGACCGAGGCTGGGTGGCGACCCAGAGCAGAGGCTCGCGCCGCGACGACGGCCAGCTGGATCTGGTCGCCCGACTCACTCGTGAGCGGCTGCGGGTAGCCGACACAGTCGGCGCCGGTGCGCTCGAAAACCTCGGCCAGCCGCGACAGGAACTGCCGGTCGTGCACGTCGGTGTGCCCGTCGACGATGGCCACGATGTCGCCGCGACACGCGGCGATACCGGCATTGTGTCCCGCGCTCGCCCAGCGCTTCGGATTGTGCAGGAGGCGTACGCGCCGCTCGCGTTGCGCCACCGCCGCGGCGATCGCGGCGGTGGCATCGGTCGACTGCCCGTCGACGACGAGCACCTCGAAGCGGTCGGGCGGATAGTCCTGATGCAGCAGCCCGTCCAGCGTCGCCGCCAAGTAGCGCGCTTCGTTCCACACCGCGATGATCACGGACACGAACGGCCGCGCCACGACGTTCGCCTTCGCACCGACCTCGGCAGGCGCTCCAACAGTCCCGAGTCCAGGCAAGGGGTCCGCATCTGCCTGCAGGTTGATCCGCGTCGGGTCCACTCCGGCCGCTTCTCGTCGTCGCCCTGTTATCCGCGGTGGGTGGGAAGATCAAACCTCGCCGGCGGCTGCAGGGGCGACCTCGAGCGCCGCGTGGCGCGCCGCAGCCGCGGGGACAGGCGTGACGTTTCAGGCGCTGCGCCGGTGGTCAGCGGTCGGTCTTCGACGCGCCGGCGGCGTCTGGTTTCAGCCTGGGCGGCCGCGGTCGCCGCCAGCTCGGCGAGCCGTGCGCAGCCGCCGCGCTTCGGCGGCGCGGTAGAGAAGTCGGCACGGTCACGGTAGAAGCTCAGGCGACGGGCTGGCCATGGAGGTGCACTCGGAGCGGCGGAATGACCCGCCACCCCCTGCCGCCGATCGGCACCGTGCCGCCGCTCGGCGGCGGGTGCTGATCGTTACCCTCTATTACGCTCCCGGCAACACCAGTGGCAGCCTGCGCATGGTCAAGTTGACCAAGTATCTGGCGCGCTACGGTTGGGACGCCAGCGTGCTGACGGCGCCGACCGCGCGCTACGCGACGACCGACCCCGCTCTCCTGCTCGAGCTGCCGCGCAGCACGCGCATCTATCGCGCCCCGTGCTGGGATGCGCGGGTGGCGTTCGGCGTGCGCGGAAAGTACCCGGCCCTCGTCGAAGTGCCCGACCGCTACATCTCCTGGCTGCCGGGTGGCGTGTGGACCGCGCTGCGTGTCATGCGCGCCGATCGAGTCAGCGCCGTGCTGTCCACCAGCCCGGTCCCCACGGCCCATCTCATCGGGCGCATCGTCACGGCGCTCCGCCGCACGCCGTGGATCGCCGACTTCCGCGATCCGTGGCCATATGCGGAGCACCGGACGCGGCTGCGCCGCGGAGTCGAACGACGCTTGGAAGCGCTCGTGCTCCGCCACGCCGACCGCGTCCTCGCCAGCACGCCGGAGATTCTCGCTGCCCTCACCGCAGACGAGCCGCGGGTGGAACCGAAGGGCCAGGTGCTGTACAACGGCTACGACGAGGACGACATCGGCAGCGCCGATGCGTCGGCCGATGCGGAGAGCGACTTCGTGCTCTTGCACGCCGGGCTGCTGCATCGAGACTATCGCAACCCCCGCGCCCTGCTGATCGCGGTGCAACGCTGTCTGCAGCGGGGGGGGCTGCCGCCGAGCACCCGGGTGAACCTGATGGCCGGCGGCGAGGATGGCATGGCCGCACTGGTCGAGGATCTGCGCCTCACCCTCGGCCTCGCCGACCGCGTGCACATCGGTGGGCGTCTGCCGCATCGACAGTCCGTCGCCGCCATGTCGGCAGCCTCGGTCCTGGTGCTGCTGCAGGGCGAGCGCATGCTGCCGCAAATTCCCGCCAAGGCCTTCGAGTATCTGCGCAGCGGACGGCCCATCCTGGCACTGGCGCCGGCGCACAGCGCCACGGCGCAGTTCGTACGCGGATTCGCGGGGGTCTACCTCGCCGCTCCAGATGATGTCGCGGCGATCGAACAGCGACTCGGAGAGATCGCCGACGCCTGGCGCGGTGGCCTGCGCCTCTTCGATCGGCGCGACGCCGTGCGGCGCTTCACCCGCGAAGCCGCGGCGCGCGAGTTGGCGGAGATGCTCACCGCGGTCAGCGGCGAGGTGAACGGCGCGCCGCTTGCCCGCCGAACGGTATGACCATGCCATCGGGCCCGGCCGATACGGCGCCGGTGGCAGCGGTGCCGGCGGGCCGCGTCGATGTGAGCATTCACGTGGTCGAACAACCCGATGCACAGGTACACGGACAGGTGCGTGCGTTTCTCGCCGCTGCGCCGGCCGGCTCGATCGCCTTCGCCGAGCACGATCCGGGCTGGTTGGACGTCCTCGCGGCGGGCCTTAGGCATCGTCCATACGCCGTCATCGCGCGGCGCGAGGGAGAGACGGCGGGGGAGGGGATCGTCGGCTATCTGCCGTTGGCCCTGACCACCAGCCGCATCTTCGGCCGCTTTCTGGTCAGCCTGCCGTACCTGGATCGGGCCGGGATCGTCGCCGCGGATTCGACCGTCGCCGCCGCGCTCATCGACGCCGCCGTTCGCCTTGCCGCAGCAGTGGACGCCGACTACCTCGAGCTGCGGCAGGAACGCGTACACGTACACCCGGCGCTGACGGCGCAGCGATCCGACAAGGCGCGCCTGGTGCTGGGGCTGCCGGCGACGGCCGACAACTTGTGGCAGCAGGTCGGTAGCAAGGTGCGCAATCAGGTGCGCAAGGGCGAACGAAACGCGCTGACGGTTCACTGGGGCGGCGCGGAGCTGGTCGACGAGTTCTACACCGTATTCGCCGCCACCATGCGCGACCTCGGCACGCCGGTGTTTTCTCGGCGGCTTTTCGATCAGCTTCTGGAGCGCTTTGCGACCGCAGCCGAGCTCGCTGTGGTGCGACATCGCGGACGCCCGCTGGCCGCGGCGCTGCTCATCCACACCCGCGGCGGCGGTCTCACGCCACAGACACACGTCCCCTCTGCGGCCAGCCTGCGGCGGGCGCGCAGCATGAACGCCAACATGTGGATGTACTATCAGCTCCTGGTGCGCGCCATCGAGCGCGGCAGTCATCTGTTCGACTTCGGGCGTTCCACCGTCGACTCGCCGACCTACCGTTTCAAGCAGCAGTGGGGCGCGCACGCGCAACCGACGGTCTGGCAGTACCACGTGCGCCGCGGCACCATCGACGCCGCGCGCCCACACGACCCGCGTTTCGCACTGGCGCGTGCGCTGTGGCGTCGCTTGCCGGTCGCGGTCACGCGGTGGCTCGGTCCGCCCCTCGCCCGCGGCCTCCCCTGAGGGCCGCGGCGCCTCGTCAGGCCAGGTGCCGGTGCGGTGTATCCATCACCGTCACCTCGAAGTAGGGCTTGGAAGAACCGCGGACTTGAACTGCGGCACCGAGCTCGGCCTGCCAGCGCCGTGCGGCGGCGCGCTCTTCGTCCCGACCAGCATCATCGAGGAGGATGACGCAGCCCGGCCCGAGCCGTTCCTGCATGATCGGGACCAGGCCGTATCGCCCTCCTTTGGTGTCGGCGGGAGGGCCATCACAGATGACCACGGAGAAACTGTCGGGCATCGCTGCCAAGGGGGCGTCGTACCAACAATAGGGACCATGGTCGCTGAGAGGATCCGTGCACAGGACGACGCGATCGAGCTGGTACCTCTTCAGACATCGCTGCACTTTGGCGGCCCACTCCGGTTTGTGCTCGAGCGCCCAGTGGCTTCGGCCGCGCTTGGTCGCGATCGCCCCAACCAAGATCGTGGACAGCCCGGAGCCGCATTCCAATATCGGCCCGCGCGCGGTCAGCGCGTGCTGCAGGCACGCGGCGAGGTACTCGTCCTGAGCACTCCAAGCCTCATTCCCCCACCCGTAGATCAAATCGATCAGGACGGGGTGTCCAGGATGGGAACAGGCGGCGGGATCTCGCAGGAACCGCGTCATGGCTCGCGAGAAAACGAACTGGCGGTGTGCCGTCCGAAGAAGCCGTCGAATTCGAAAGAGTGATTTCACCTCTTTGAGAATGCGGCAAACCGCGTGATCTTGTCGATCGTCGGGCGTCGGCGCTCTGCGGCGCCATCTCCGCCAGGGCGCGGTGTGTCTTGCGGTGCCGTCGCAGCGTATTACACGATGGATCATGAAATCGCTGACCGTGCGCCTGCCGGAGCCGTTGGTGCGCGAGATCGAGGCCGAGTCATGGGCCCGCGGCGTGTCCAAGTCCGACGTCGTGCGCGAGCGCCTGGCGCGGGCGCCGGAAGGCCGCGGCGCGGCCGATCCGGCGGCGGCAGTCGCCGACCTCATCGGCGCCGTCGACGGGCTTCCGGCTGACATGAGCGGCCGGCGCAAGGCCTCCCTGCGTTCCACCGGGTATGGTCAGAAGCGTCCTGGTTGACGCCGGCTATCTGGTTCGCCCTCCTCAGCCGCCGAGATCGGCACCACGGTTCGGCCGCCGCGCTGGCACGGCGCTACCCGCCCCCCTGGCGGACCTGAACGCGGCGCGTCTTGCCGCCGGTCGGCACACTTTCGCTTCCCCCACGGGCTTCGTGCTATTCGCGGCCGCATGCGACAGCGCGACGACTCGCCGGCCCCGGTGAGTTGTCGTTCCGCTTGTTCGCCCGGAAGGAGCACCGCATGGACTTCGCCCTGACGGCCGACCAGGAGAGGATCCGCGAGGTCTCTCGCGCGCTGGCGGTGGGTCTCGCCAGCCGCGCCGCGAAGTACGACCGCGACGGGTCGTCTCCGCTCGAAGACTACGCCGCGCTGCGCGATGCCGGACTGTACGCATTGGTGGTGCCGAGGGAGTTCGGTGGCTGGGGCAGCGGCTTCCTCGGCTACACCATCGCCGCCGAGGAGCTGGCGCAAGGCTCGCCGGCGACGGCGCTGTCGTACAACATGCACTGCGTCGCGCTCCTCATCCTGCTCACCAAGTCGGTGCTGTCGACCGAGAGGAAGCGCTGGGTCGCGGAGCTGGCGGTCGAACGGAAGCAGCTCATCTGCGCGCTGCTCTCCGAGCCGGGTACCACCGGGCTGCTCTACTCCACCCGGGCCTGCGGAACGCGCGTGCGGCGCACGCCGGAGGGCCACGTGCTGAACGGCAAGAAGGCCTTCTGCAGCATGGTCGAAGCCTCCGACTACGGCGCGCTCTTCGCCTGCCCGGAGGGCGCCAGCCGCACGGCCGCGATCCCCGTGCTGTTTCCGCTCAACCTCAAGGGGCTGCGCATCGAGAGGGTCTGGGACACGCTCGGCATGCGCGCCACGCGCAGCGACAACCTCATCCTCGAGGACTGCCTGGTGCCGAGCCAGGGGGCGCTGGAGGAAGTGTTCTTCCCCGACATCGGCGACTTCGTCAGGGACTACGAGCCGATCATCAACCTGCCGTACACCGCCACCTACCTCGGCGTCGGTCTGGCCGCGCTCAACGCCGCCGCCGCCGCCGTCAAGCAACGCGTGCCGAAGGGCTACCGCCATTCGCTCGCCTACCACCCGGACGTGCGCCGCCGCATCGGCACGATGAGCGCACAGCTCGAGGCGGCGCGGCACCTGCTCTATTACGCCGCCTGGCTGATCGACATCGACGCGCCGCTGCGCGACCAGTTGAGCGCGTTCCTGCAGGCCAAGTACGTGGTCGGCGAGGCCGTCGCCGGCGCCACGCGCTCGGCCCTCGAGATCGGCGGCGGGCACGCGTTGTTCAAAGGCTCGACCATCGAGCGGCTGTTCCGCGACGGCGCCACCGCCACGATCATGCAGCCGCCGAGCGACGTCTGCCTCGGCCAGATCGGCACGCTTGCGCTCGGGCTCGAACCGTCGGACATTCCTTCACCGTTGCTACCGGTCGAGGCGGAGGTGGCGCGGAAGTAGGGAGAAGAATCCACAGATGAACACGGAGCGCCCATCCCCCATTCGGCCCCCGCTGCCGATGAACACAGTGCGACCCATCCCTCTCTTCGGAGATCGAGCGCCTTGTTTGTCGGCGAGGTGGCAGGTGGGGGCTCCGTGTTCATCTGTGGTGTTCTGACACAGCGCCGAGGTCCGGCGAGCGAGGGATCAACATGAAACGCATGGGCGTGACGCTGCCGGTGTACAACACTTCGATGGCCAGGCTGGCCGAGATGGCGGAGTGGGCGGAGGCGGCGGGCTTCGACGGCGTGTGGCCGTACGAGATCTGCCGCAATCCCTTTCTGACGCTCGCCGCCGCCGCGGCGACCACCAAGCGCATCCGGCTCGGCACGGCGATCGCGCTCGCCTTCAGCCGCAGCCCGTTCGTCACCGCCAACGCGGCGGCGGACGTGGACGAGCTGTCCAACGGCCGCATGGTTCTCGGCCTCGGCCCCGGCGAGGGCCAGCACCTCACCGGCCTGCACAACACCGACCTCGCCCACGCCATTCCGCGCATGCGGGAGTACGTCGACTGCGTGCGGCTGGCCTGGGACTCCCTGGCGACCGGCGAGTCGGCGACCTACGAGGGCCGCTTCTACCGCCTGCGACTCGACGAGGGGCTGCGGCGCCCGCTCGCCCGGCCGCGCATTCCCATCTATCTCGCCGCCATGGAGTCGAAGAAGATGATGGCGCTGGCCGGGGAGATCGCCGACGGGCTGCTCGCCTTCTTCTTCTCGGCCCGCTACCTGCGCGAGGTCGGCCGGCCGCAGCTCGCCGCCGGCGCGCGCCGCGCCGGGCGCGATCCCGATCAGGTCGATCTGTGCTCGTACATCATCTGCTCGGTGTCGAAGGACCGCGCCGAAGCCCTGCGCCGCGCCCGCATTCAAGTCGGCTTCTACGCCTTCCTGCACTCGAGCGACGCGATCATCCGCTTCCACGGGTTGGAGCAGGAACAGGCGGCCGTGCGCGCCGGGCTGGAGAGAGACGGCCCCGGCGCACTCGAGCAGGTGACGGACGACAAGCTGGTCGAGGCGTTCAGCATCGCCGGCACACCGGACGAATGCCGGCGCCAGTTCGAAGCCTACCGCGACCTGGTGCCGCTGCCGTTGATGCACGTGCCGTACTTCGCGCCGCTCGGCGCGGCGGAGAGTGAGGACGCGTTCCGCAATCTGCTAGACACGTTCGGGACCTGAGCGCGGCGCCGCCGCCGACGCGCGCCGGAGCCGAGGGAGGTGAAGCGCATGGAGCCGACCAGTGAGCAGCTGCTCTGGATGTACAAGACGATGCTCGTCATCCGCGACCTGGAGGAGACGCTGGCCAAGGTCTACCTCGAGGGCAAGCTGCCGCCCCACATTCAGAAGGGCCTGGCCTTCGACATCGGCAGCGGCCCGGTGCCGGGTGAGATGCACCTCGCCGCCGGCCAGGAGCCGGTCGCGGTCGGCGTGTGCGCGCACTTGCGGCCCGAGGACACGGTGACGGCGCCGCACCGCCCGCACCACTTCGCCATCGCCAAGGGCGTGCCGCTCGACCGCATGGTGGCCGAGATCTTCGGCAAGGTGACGGGCCTCTGCCGCGGCAAGGGCGGCCACATGCACCTCTTCGATCCGGCGCACAAGTTCTCGTGCAGCGGGATCGAAGGCGCCGGCATGCCGATCGCCTGTGGCGCCGCGCTGGCGGCGAAGAAGAAAGGGAAGGATTGGGTGGCGGTCGCGCTCTTCGGCGAAGGCGCCGCCAACCAGGGCACCTTCCACGAGTCGCTCAATCTGGCGGCGCTGTGGCAGCTGCCGGTGGTGTTCGTCTGCGAGGACAACAAGTACGCCATCTCGGTGGAGAAGAGTATGTCGACGGCGGTGGCCTCGAACGCCGAGCGCGCCGCGGCCAACGGCGTGCCCGGGGTGAACGTGGAGCGCAACGACCCGGTCGAGATCTTCCGCGCCGCCGGCGCGGCCGTGCAGCGGGCGCGCGGCGGCGGCGGGCCGACGCTGATCGAGGTCAAGACCGACCGCTACCTGGGGCACTTCGAGGGCGACGCGCAGGCCTATCGCCCCAAGGGCGAGAGCGAGGAGCTGCGCCGGCGCGATCCCATCCCGGCGCTCGCCGCGCACCTGCGCGAGCGCGGCATCATGCCGGCGCAGGAGGAGGAGGCGTTTCGCCAGCAGGCCCGAGCGCGCGTCGCCGCGGCCATCGAGTTCGCCCGCACCAGTCCGTATCCGGATGCGCGCGAGGCGCTGCAGCACGTCTTCGTCGGCTAGCGGACAAGTCGGGTGAGAGGAGATCCGCCATGACGACCACCAACCGCACCCTGACGATGGCCCAGGCGATCGCCGAGGCATTGGGGCAGGAAATGGAACGCGATGCCGACGTCTTCGTCATGGGCGAGGACGTCGGCCGCTACGGCGGCATCTTCGGCGCCACCGGCGGGCTGCATCAGCGCTTCGGCTCCGAGCGCGTCATGGACACGGCGATCTCGGAGGCGGGCTTCATCGGCATGGCGATCGGCGCCGCCGCCGAGGGCATGCGCCCGGTCGCGGAGCTGATGTTCGTCGACTTCTTCGGCGTCTGCATGGACCAGATCTACAACCACCTGGCCAAGAACACGTACATGTCGGGCGGTGCGGTGCGGCTGCCGGTGGTGCTGATGACCGCCATCGGCGGCGGCTACAGCGACGCCGCCCAGCACTCCCAGTGCCTGTACGCGACTTTCGCCCACGTGCCGGGCCTCAAGGTCGTCGTCCCGTCCACTGCCTACGATGCCAAGGGGCTGATGATCCAGGCGATCCGCGACGACAACCCGGTGATGTACTTCTTCCACAAGGGCATCATGGGCCTGCCGTGGATGGCCTACTTCGAGGGCAGCCGCGGCGACGTGCCGGCGCAGGCCTACGCGATCCCGTTCGGGCAGGCGGCGGTGCGGCGCGAGGGGAGCGACCTGACGCTCGTCAGCCTGAGCCAGATGGTGCACAAGGCGGCGCTGGCGGCGGAGGAGGTGGCGAAGGAGGGCATCAGCGTCGAGATCATCGACCTGCGCACGCTGGTGCCACTCGACACCGAGGCGGTCGTGCGCTCGGTGGCCAAGACCGGCCGGCTGTTGATCGCCGACGAGGATTACCTGTGCTTCGGCCTGAGCGGCGAGATCGCCGCGCTGATCGCCGAGCGCCTGGATGCGATCCGCCTCAAGGCACCGATCCGGCGCCTCGGCGTGCCGAGCGTACCGATTCCGTACAGCCGCCCGCTCGAGCAGGCCGTGATCCCGCAGGTCGCCCACATCGCCGAGGCGATCCGCGCCACCGTGCGCGCCCGCGTCGCCGCTCCGTAGCTCGCTCGTCGGCGGCCTACCTCATGGTTACAGCTCGCTCCGGGCACTCACTGGCTGGGCGATGATTGAGATCAGTCTGCCCGACGAGGCGTGGACGGACGTCGAGGAGGGCACGGAGGCGCTGCTCGATCAGTGGTTGGTGGCGGAGGGCAGCGCGGTGGCGCGCAGCCAGGCGGTCGCGCTGGTCGTGCTCGTCAAGACCAGTTACGAGGTGAGCGCGCCGGCCGACGGGCGCATCGCCCGGATCCTGGTGGCACCAGGGGAGACGTTCGCACGCGGGCGAGCGCTCGCCGAGCTCGAAGGAGCCGCGGCGTCGGCGCCGACTGGCGCTGCGGCACCCGTTGCGGCGCCGCCGGCGGCGGCAGAAGAAGCGCCGGCCAGCACCGTGCTGGAGCGCATTCCGTTTACCGGCCTGCGCGGCGCCGTGGTCCGCACCATGGCGTCGACCTGGCAGACGGTGCCTCCGGTGGCCCTCTTCGCCGAGGTCGAGACTTCGGCCGGCGATCGCCGCCTCGAGACGCTGCAGCGCGAGGTGGGTGGCGAGCCGCGCCTCTCGCTCACGCATCTGATCCTGCGCGCTGTGGCCCTGACGCTGCGCGAGCATCCGCGGTTGAACGCGCGCGTCCATGCCGATGGCATCGAGGTGTTGCGCGAGATCCACCTCGGCCTCGCCGTCAATCTCGAGGATGCCCTGGTCGTGCCGGTGATTCGCGGCGCCGACCGCAGGTCGATCCCCGAGCTGGCGCGCGAGGCGCAACATCTGGCCGCCGCGGCGCGCGCCGGCCAGCTCGCGCCGGCGGCGTTTCAGGGCGGCACGTTCACGGTGAGCAACCTCGGCGCCACCGGTATCGATGCGTTCACGCCGATCATCAATCCGCCGCAGGTCGCCATCCTCGGCGTCGGGCGCCGGGCCCTGCGCGCCATCGTGCGCGACGGCCGGGTCGTCGCCGCGCCGACGCTCGTGCTGACGCTGGTCTTCGATCACCGCGCCATCGACGGTTTTCCCGCCGCGACCTTCTTGGCCGCGCTGCGCGCGCGGCTCGAGCGCGCCGCCGATCTCTGACCGTACCGTGTCGTTCGCGCTGCGCTGTGTCACCGCCGCCGAGGAACAGGCGTGGAACGACCGCCAGCTCGCCACACCGGTCACTGCCCCGCGCCTGGCGTTCTGGACGTATCGCGACACGGCCGTCGTGGTCGGACGGTCGCAGCGCCACGGTGCGGGCACCGACTGTCCCGCCGCGTTCCGCTCGCCCTTCGACGGGCTCAGGGCGAGCGGAACGCTCGACGGCGGATGTCCCTTTCCGCTCGCGCTGAGCCCAGCCAAGCATGAGCGCGCGCTGCTTCCACCGCCTGCTAGCCCTTTCCTGCTCACGCTGAGCCCCCCCAAGCATGAGGGCGCGCTCCTTGCACCGCCCGCTAGCCCTTTCCCGCTCATGCTGAGCCCGTCGCAGCATGAGCGCGCGCTCTTTCCACCGCCTGCGAGTCCTTTCCCGCTCATGCTGAGCCTGTCGAAGCATGAGCGCGCGCTTTCTCGGACGCCTGCTCGGGTGCCGATCGTTCACCGCCGTTCCGGCGGTGGCGCGGTGCTGGTCGGGCCCGAGGTGCTCGGCGTGTCCGTGCTGCTACCGCTGGAACACCCGTTCGCCGTCTCGGGACTCGTGTCTTCTTATGAATGGTTCGGATGCGCGCACGCGCGCGCCTTGCGGCGCCTGGGAGTGCTATGTGAGGCCGTCAGCCCCAAGGCACTGCCCCGCGCCGCCGCCGACCCGATTGCGGCCTGGGCTTGCTTCGGTGCGGTATCGCCGTGGGAAGTCGTGACACTCACCGGTCGCCGCAAGCTCGTCGGCCTGGCCCAGCGGCGCACGCGCACCGGCGTGCTGCTCGTCAGCGGCACTTTGATCGAGGACCAGCGATGGGACGTCCTCTGCGATGCCCTCGGCCAGTCGGTCGAAGCCGCCGCCATCCTGCGGGGATCGACATCGTCATGCCGCCGCGAGCTCGGGAAGTCGATCGCCGTCGCCGACGTCGCCCGACGGGTTGCCCGCGAGCTCGACGTCGCACTGCGCTTCGAGATGCCACCCGGCGCGCAGGGCGAGCCGTAGCCGTGGAACCCGTGCCCGCCGGCAGCGCCGCGCGCTGCCCGGTGGGGTAATCACTCGCCAGAAAAATCCCCTTGTTCCTTATGCTCGGGCTGGCAGGCTAGAGGGAATGACGGACGGGCGTAGTGAAATGAGACGGGTGTCGGGCGGGAGAATTGGTTTGCTCGCGGCGTTGGCCGCGCTCGGGCTGGCGGCGTGCGGTGGCGGCGGTGGAAAGAGCCCGACACCGGGCGCACCGGTGCTGGATCCGATCGAAGATCAGCAGATCGAGCCGACCCGCTCGCTCGTCCTGGCGCTGACGGCCACCGACGCCGAGGGCGATCGCCTCGTCTATTCCAGCACGGCGCTGCCCGCCAATGCCGCGCTCGTCCCGTCGACCGGCTTGTTCGTCTTCACCCCCGATGCGAGCCAGGCCGGCACGAGTCAGACCATCACCTTCACCGTCAGCGACGGCGAGCAGGAGGACCACGAGCGCGTCCGCATCCGCGTCACTCGCTCCGTGCCGCCCACCAATCTCAGTCCCGATCTGGCGCCGATCGGCGACCACACGGTGCGCGCCGGTTCGACGCTGACCCTGCAGCAGAGCGCTACCGACCCGGAAAACGATCGGATCACCTTCAGCGTCCACCCGGCGCTGCCGCCCAATGCGACCTACGACAGCCACACGGGCCGCTTCACGTTTGCCCCGTCGGCGGCTCAGAAAGGGACGTACCCGTTCAGCTTCGTCGCCAGCGACGGCAACAGCGCCGATTACGAAACCGTGCACATCGCCGTCACCGACGGCGACACGCCGTGCGCGGTGAGCACGCCGGCCGGGTGCGCGCCGCTGCCGACCGCCACGCCGAGCACGCCAGCGCCCCCGTCCGCCACCCCGGCGACGCCGCCCAATCTCGTCATCACCAACCAGTGCTACACAGTTTCGTCCGGCAGCTACACGTACAACTACGTCAACGTCGCCGAGGGTGGCCAGCTCATCTTCCTCGACGACGGCGGCACCATCGACTTCCGCGTCAGCTCGATGCTGGTGGAGCAGGGCGGCTCGGTACAGGCCGGCTCGCTCGAGTGCCCCTTCGGCTCGGCCGACGGCAAGCTGAAGATCGGCCTCTGGGGTACCGATCCGACCCAACAAGGAACGGTATTGAGCCCTACGCCGGCGGGGATCACCTGCGTCGGGACGACGATGAACCCGGGCGAGTGCTTCGATCCGGCGCTGACCGAATCGCCGCACTACTGCATGGAACCCGATCCATCCGGGACGTGGAGCCCGAGTGACCCGTGCAACGTCACCCTGCCGAGCGATCAGCAGCAGGCCAACGGCAATGCCCTCTTCGAAGGCTACGACGCCCTGAACTTCGACTACGGCGAGAACTACTTCGGCTACAAGGTGTTCGCCGTCAGCTATGGCGGCAGCGTGCAGTTCTTCGGTCGCAAGGGCGTCGCCGACGCGGACCTGTCGCCGACGCCGCCGACCACCTGCGACACGCCGGAGAATCAGTACGACGTCAACCAGTGGGCGGCGCTCAGCGGCTCGAGCTGGGCGCGCCTCGACCAGACGGTCAGCGCCGGCCAGACGATGGTGACGCTCGACCGCCCGGTCGATTGGGAAGAGGGCGATCAGGTCGTCGTGGCGACGACGGACTGGTACCCGAGTCACTCCGAGCTGATGGAGGTCCAGTCGGCGTCCACCACCGGCGGGCAGACGACCCTGACGCTCGACGGGCAGTTCTCATACGCTCATAACGGGCAGACCTATGCCGTGCCGGAGACGCTGCGCACCAACGCGGGCAACCCCAACACCGAGGTCGAGCTGCGCGCCCCCGTCGGCCTGCTGACGCGCAGCATCGTCATCTACTCGCTCGGCGAGACTCCCGACCAGCCGTTCCCGAGCCCGCCGTCGGGAAACGAGCAGCCGAGCCAGGAGTGGCTCAACTGCAGCTACGCCAACAACGGCGCGACACCATCGCCCGCTGCAACACCGTCGGCGACACCATCGGCGACGTCGTCGCCGACGGTGGCGCCCCATCCCGAGTGCTACTTCGGCGGTCACGTCATCGTGCGCCAGGGGTTTGGCACCTTCCAGGCACAAGGCGTCGAATTCCGCCAGCTCGGCCAGGGCGGCCGCATGGGGCACTATCCCATGCACTTCCACCTGGCGAAGTCGACCGACTACACCGATGCCTTCCTCAAGGACAGCTCGATCTGGGATTCGATGAACCGCTTCGTGGTCCTGCACGCCTCCCACGGCATCACCGTGGCGCGCAACGTCGGCTTCCTCTCGATCGGCCATGCCTACTACCTCGAGGACGGCTCGGAGATCGAGAACCTGCTCTGTCACAACCTCGCCGTCTCCGTGCGCGGCGCGCTGAACGAGTTCTTCGCGGCCCAGCCGGTGCAGGATCCCTCGTACCGATTCGTGCCGCCGATCCTCGACGCCACCGAAGAAGAGGCGGGTGGGACATGTGCGTTCGGCGGCGACACGCTCCTTCCCACCGCGTTCTGGACCATGAACACCTGGAACGAGCTGGTCGGCAACGCCGCATCCGGCGTGTACGGCTTCGGCTCCTGTTACTGGCTGCTGGGCTCGGGGGTGAGCGGACCGAGCAACAGCCCAGATTTCACCTGGTCGAAGAACACCGACTCGCCGGCCGACTACGCCGACTTCAACCTCGCCGGCACCCAGCAGGCTCCCCTCAAACGCTTTCGCGGCAACTCGTGCAGCAGCGCCGGCTACGGTCTGCAGAGCACGCTCCAAATCGAGCCGGTGGGCAACACGCCGCTGCTCACCGGCTTCACGCCCTCCACCAATCCTTACCTCACCAACAATCCGACGCAGTTCGACCGGCCGATGGTCACCGGCAACTATCTGCCGGTGAAATATGGCACCAACCCGAGCTGTGCGAGCGGCTATCCGGAGGAGAGCCAGTTCGCCTCCAACCCCGACTACTGCGTCACCACGGTGATCGACCGCTTCACCACCTCGTTCAATCGCGCCGGCGCCAACTTCGCCGCGGTGTGGCTACGGCCGGAGTGGTTCGTGTTCATGAACGGTGCGGTGACCGACCAGCTTGCCGGCGGCCTCACTTTCGTCACCGGTGGGAGCTGGACGCAGACCCCGCCCGGGTATTTCGCCATCACCAAGAACAGCGTCTTCGTCGGCTCCACGCAGCCCGACAATCCTGACGCGGCGCCGATCGGCCCGGCCGTGTGCCCGAGCCCGACGCCGTCGACGACCTGCGCGCAAGCCTGCAGCGGCGGGGTCTGCCCGTTACCGGCCGATGGCATCGGCCTGTTCACCGGCGGCCTCAATCCGAAGCGCATGATCAGCATCTACGACGGGCCGTTCTACGCCGACGGCACGGTGTTCACCGACACGTCGCCGTTGACGTGCAACACGACGGGGCCGGCGCCGTACAACGACCCGAACGGTTGCCAGATCTACTCCTCGACTACTCAGCCGGAATACCAGAATCCGAACCCGACTCCGGGCGCGACCCCGCAGCCGCAGATGAACGTCGTCAATGCGGCGGTGGGCTGGAAGCAGCCGAACGGCTTCTATTATCCCCCGGCATTCGCCTTCCGGAAGTCCGCCTTCGATACCGCCACCTTCCGCCACAACGTCATCGATCAGTACGCCAACTACTTGCAGGGGTCGCTGGCGGCTCCCGACTGCACGACGACGCCTTCCGGATGCCCGGCGCGCTTCGTGCCGCTCGGCGAGACGTACCCGGGCATCACGCCGATCGACTTCTCCACCATCCTCAACGACATGGACGGCAGCTTGACCGGCTGGGTGCCGCAGGGCGGCACGCGCACTTCCTCGGTGAGCAAGAACGTCTTCTTCGACGCCCCCTCGCAGGATGCCGAGTGCCAGTCGTTCGGCGTGCAGACCGCGCCCTACGAGTTCGTGTCTTCGGTGATCGCCCCGCTCGGCGGTACGAGCCCGAATCAATACGTCGACCCCACGGTGTGGGGGATCGCCAACCTCCCCGCGGTGCCGATCTACCGCCAGCTCGCCCTGCCGGATGACCAGTGCCTGGGCGACCAATCGGTGTGCTGCGCCCCCGGCCAGCAGGACTGCCCGGTCGGCACCGTCGGCTGTACGCGCGCCAGCTTCATGCTCGGCGGCCAGAACGGCCAGGCGCCGTACCTCACCTCGAACAACGGCGTCTACTACATCGACACCAACAAGCAGGAGGACAACCCGAGCTGCTTCATGCAGGCGCAGGTGTTCGAGCCCGGCTTCGCGGCCGATCAGTCGTACGTGCTCTACAACCTGTTCGCCAACGAGAACACCAAGGTCACCTATCAGCTTTACGTCGGCGACGGCTTCCAAGCCTCGGCCGGCCAGTGGGTGTTGGTGCAGCCGCATGTCTTCAGCACCTCCTCCGGACAGGGCGGCAATGCCACGGTGGTCACGCCCATCACCGATGCGCCGACGCTCGCCACCCTGAACGCCGGCGTGAGCGTGAGCAACGGCATCCTGCAGGTGGTCCTCAATCACTCCGCCATCGCCGACGACTATCTGTTCTCCAGCCGTCCGGACTACGACGTCTGCCTGCCGCGCGATATCTGTCAGATCGACACCAGCTCGCCGACACCGACCTCCTGCACCATCCAGGCGCAACCCAGCTTCCTCGACGGCAACGCTACCGACTACGCCGACTATCAGGCCGCCGTGACCGACATCTGCGAATACTGGGCGACTGCGACCGCCGGCCGCACCTCGCTGCCCAACACGCCGGGCGACGATGCCGACGATCCGATCTTCGCCGACTGTCCCACCGGCGGCTGCCTCGGTTACGCCTTCACCCTGCCGTCGAGCTTCACGCCCATGCCGTATGCGGCCGTCGCGCCGACGCCCGGCTGCTTTGAGGCAGGCACCTGGAACATCTCGATGAGCTCGATCGACCCGGACTGCCCGACGCCGGCGCCTCCCGATCCCAGCGCGTTTTGCTCCGGCGGCACGCCGACGCCGACGCCAGGGACGCCCGGCGCGACGCCGACGGCTACGGCGACGAACGGCCAATTGGCTACCGCAACTGCGACCGGTACCGGACCTGCCGCCACCGAAACGCCGACCGTTCCGCCAACCACGGCGGCCGCGACCGCGACGGCAACTCCCGGGATCGCGACGCCGACTCCCACCGGGTCGCTTCCGGAAGCAACCCCTACTCCGACACCACTCACGACTCCGACCGGCTCGCTCGTCTGGGTCTTGAACGGCAGCACCACCACGGCGACGCTCACCGGGATATCGACCAGCGGCACGACCTATACGCAGGGGCAGCTCGCGCTGCAGGACGCGCAACAGCGCTTCTGCACCGCGACCGGAACGTTCCCGGTCCTCCAGGTCGTCGTCTCCTCGACCGACCTGCAAACGATCGGCCTATTCCCGGTCACCAGCATGGAGACCGTCGGCATCAGCGCGCTTCCCGCCGTGTCGGCCGGCACCTACGACGTGCAGATCCAGACCTTCCCCGGCTGCGACAGCACCAAACCGCCCATCTTCATCACTATGCCCAGCGCGATCATGTACGAGTGAGCCAGCAGCCTGACGCTTGCAGGTCATGCCGTGGGCGGAGGAGGAAGGTATGCCGGCGACCAAGATCGCGGTCAGCGTGCCGAGTGATCTCAGGTCGAGCGTATCCGGCGTCGCAAGGGAGTGACGCGCAGCGCCGCGGTCGAGAGCGGGCCGCGCGCCCATCGGGCGTAGGGAAGAGATGGGGACGTAGGGCCGGGGAGGCCGGGTGTGACGGACTCACCGTGGATCGGATCTGCGCAGCCAGTGCGTGCAGCGAGTGCGAAGTGAAGGGTCCTCGGCTATCCGTAACGGATGCCGCGGGGTCCGCGTCTCGATTTCAGTGGCGCCCTCCATCACGTCATCGTCCGCGGTATCGAGCGCGGGCGCATCTTCCGTGACGGTCGCGACCGCGCCGAGTGTCGCGAGCGGCTGGGCCGGGCGCTTCGTGACGGCGGCGCGGCGCTGTACGCTTGGTGCTTCATGCCCAACCATGCCCATGCGTTGGTGCGCACGGGGGCGGTTCCCCTCTCGCGGGTGATCCAGCGCTGGCTCGGTCACTACGCGGTGCGCTTCAATCTCCGCCATCGACGCGCCGGTCATCTGTTCCAGAATCGCTTTAAGAGCACCCTGGTCGAGGAGGAGCGGTATTTTCTCGAGCTGGTGCGCTACATCCACCTCAATCCTGTCCGCGGGCAACGGCCGCTTGTCACGCTCGACGGGCTGGACAACTACCGCTGGAGCGGGCACGCAGTCTTGCTCGGTCGCCAGAGTTTCGCGGCGCAAGACACGGACTTCGTCCTGCGGCAGTTTGCTGCCCGTGCCGGACCAGCGCGCAGTGGCTACCGCGCCTTCGTGCGCGCCGGAAACGGTCGGCACGCGGCGCTTGACCTGGACGGCGGCGGGCTGCGGCGCAGCGCCGGCGGTTGGTGGATGGTGCGCGTGCTGGCACGCGGCCGTGAGCGTTGGGCGCACGACGAACGGGTGCTCGGCGACGGCGAGTTCGTCAATCGCGTCGTGCGCGAATCGATCAGTGCCTTCGCCCCGCCAGCGGCGAATCCGGCAGAGCTCGTGACCAACCTGTGCGGCCGATTCGCCTCGCGGTTCGCCCTCACCCCGGCGGAGGTGGCTCGGCCGAGCCTGCGCGCCCCCGTGCTCGATGCACGTGCACTCGTGAGCGAGGCGGCCGTGCGCGAGCACGGTCTGCCCCTGACCACAGTCGGACGGCAGCTTGGCGTGTCCAAGCAGAGCATCGCTCGCGCCCTTCTGCGCGCTGCCAGGCTGCGCCACGGGCGATGACAGACCGCGGAGGCATACGCGGGTTGGCGCTCTATCCTCACCCCGGCCGACCCGGCCCTACGTCCCCTTGTGGTACCCCCCCCTACGTCCCCTTGTGGTACCGCCCCTTGTGGTACCCGCTACGTCCCCTTGTGGTACCCGCCAGCGGATCCTCGCCGCGCTCGAAGGCCAGGTCGTTGACGTGTTCGTCGGCGAAGGTGTTGTAGGTCTCCGGTGAGCCGGTGGCAGATCACCTGGAGGGCGCCGCGGCCCACCAGGGCCGGTCTTCCGTGCCGACTCTGGACACGGCACGCCTCTCGGTGCCAGAAAGTACCCTTCGGGTCGGGCCGTCAGGCCGGCCCGGCCACCCACGACAGCGCGACCACATCACCAAGGAGGAGCGAAGGTGAAGATTACCGTGACGGTAAACGGCGAGCGCCACGAGGACGACGTGCCGCCGCGCTTGTTGCTCGTCCACTGGCTGCGCGAGCAGCTGGCGCTGACCGGCACGCACATCGGCTGCGAGACGACGGTGTGCGGGGCTTGCACGGTGCACCTCGACGGCCGAGCGGTGAAGAGCTGCACGATGTTCGCGGTGCAGGCCGACGGCCGCGCCGTGACGACCATCGAAGGCCTCGGCGGCGACGAGCTCCACCCGCTGCAGATGGGCTTCTGGGAGAAGCACGGCCTGCAGTGCGGCTACTGCACGCCGGGCATGATCATGACCGCCGCCCAGCTCCTGCAGGACGATCCGGATCCGAGCGAGGAGGCGATCCGCGCCGCGATCGAGGGCAACATCTGTCGCTGTACGGGCTACCAGCAGATCGTCGACGCGGTCCAATACGGCGCCGCGCTGGCACGGGAGAAGCGCTCATGACCGCCAGACCTTCGCTGATCGGCGCCCCGATCAAACGGCGCGAGGATCCGCGCTTGATCCGCGGCCTCGCCACCTACACCGACGACCTCAAGCTGCCGCGCATGGTGCACGCCGCCTTCGTGCACAGCCAGCACGCCGCCGGCCGCATCCGCCGCGTCGACACTGCGCGCGCCCGCGCCCGCCGCGGCGTGCTCGCCGTCTACACCATCGACGACATCCGCGGCCACGTCGGCCCCACGCCACTGCTCGTCCCCCTCCCCGAGGATCGCAAGGTCGAGCACCCGCTGCTCGCCGATGGCTTCGTGCGCTACGTCGGCCAGCCGATCGCGGTGGTCATCGCCGAGGACCGCTACCTGGCGCGCGACGCCGCCGCCGAGGTGGAGGTGGACATCGATCCCGCCCCAGCCGTGGTCGACGTCGAAGCCGCTCTCGCCCCCAACGCCCCGCGCGTCTACGCCGAGCTGCCGGACAACGTCTGCTCGCGCCTGGGGGCCGAGAACCCGATGGCGGATCAGCTGTTCGCCGCCGCGGCGGGCACGGTCAAGCTCCGCCTGGTCAATCAGCGCGTCGCGCCGGTGTCGATGGAGCCGCGCGCCGTGCTGGCGCAGTGGGACGAGGGTCAGCAGAAGCTGACCATGTGGACGTCCAACCAGGCGCCGCATGGCGTCAAGCAGAACGTCGCCGTGTGCCTGGGGATTCCCGAGATGCGCGTCCGCATCATCGCCCCCGAGGTCGGCGGCGCCTTCGGGTGCAAGATTCCCACCTACCCGGAGGAGTGCCTGCTGCCGTGGATCGCGCGCAAGCTGCGGCGGCCGGTCAAGTGGGCCGAGACGCGCACCGAGAACCTGCAGAACACCACCCACGGCCGCGGCCACGTCGAGTACATCGAGGCGTCCTACACCGCGAGCGGTGAGGTGACGGCGCTGAAGATGAAGACCATCGCCGAGATCGGCGGCTATCCGTCGATGATCGGGCCCGCGATCGCCGGCTTCACGCTGCTCTTGGTGCCGGGCTGCTACCGCCTGCAGGCGGTGTCGTTCGAGATCATCAACGTCTACACCAACACCATGGCCACCGAGGCCTACCGCGGCGCCGGCCGGCCGGAGGCCGCCTATATCATCGAGCGCGTGATGGATGAGGTGGCGGTGGCGCTCAAGCTCGATCCGGTCGAGGTGCGGCGGCGAAACTTCATCCCCCCCGATGCGTTCCCGCACGCCACCATCACCGGCGCGGTGTACGACAGCGGCAACTACCAGGCCGCGCTCGACCGCGCCCTGACGCTGTTCGACTACGACCAGGCGCGGCGCGACCAGGCCGAGGCGCGCCGCGCCGGGCGCCTGGTCGGCATCGGCGTCGCCTCCTTCACCGAGATCTGCGGCATCGGACCGAGCACCGGCGCCTCGGATATCGAGCGGCGCGGCTTCTGGGAGAGCGCCGAGATCCGCGTCGAGCCGACCGGCAACGCCACCGTGATGACCGGCACCTCGCCGCACGGCCAGGGTCAGGAGACGGTCTTCGCGCAGATGACCGCCGACGCCCTCGGCATCGACATCGACGACGTGGTGGTGGTGCATGGGGATACCGACATGGTCACGCACGGCGTCGGCACCTTCGGCAGCCGCGGCCTCAACGTCGGCGGCACGGCGGTGCAGATGGCGCTCGACAAGATCATCGCCAAGGGCAAGCGCATTGCCGGGCACCTGCTCGAGGTCCACGACCGCGACATCGAGTTCAAGGACGGCGTCTTTTCCGCCGTCGGCGGCGGGCCGCAGATCGGTTTCCGCAAGGTGGCACTGGCGGCGCACGTGTGGAACCGGCCGATGGCCGGCGAGGAGCCGGGCCTGGAGGCGTTGGCGCGCTTCGAGCCGACCGCCACGACCTTCCCGTTCGGCACGCATCTGTGCGAGGTCGAGGTCGACCGCAAGACCGGCGAGCTGACCATCCGCCGCTACGTCGCCGTGGACGACTGCGGCACCGTCATCAACCCCCTGCTGGTCGACGGCCAGCGCCTGGGCGGCATCGTCCAGGGCCTCGGGCAAGCGCTGTGTGAAGAGGTGCGCTACGACGAGGCCGGGCAGCTGCTCTCCGGCACGCTCGCCGAGTACGCCGTGCCGCGCGCGCCGATGTTCCCGCGCATGGTGCTCGACCGCACCTGTACGCCGACCAAGGTCAACCCGCTCGGCGCCAAGGGCATCGGCGAGCTCGGCACCATCGGTGCCACCCCCTGCCTGGTGAACGCCGTGATCGATGCGCTGCGTCCGCTCGGCGTCACCCACCTCGACATGCCGCTCAAGCCCGAGCGCCTGTGGCGCGCCATGCGCGATGCCGAAGGGAGGCGGTCATGATTCCGGCCGAGTTCAACTACCAGGTGCCGCGCTCGCTCGACGAGGCGCTGCGCCTGCTCACCGCCTCGGAGGCCAAGATCGTCGCCGGCGGCATGAGCCTCATCCCGGCGATGAAGCTGCGCCTGGTGGCGCCGCCCGCCCTGATCGACATCGCGCGCGTCGCCGAGCTGGGCGGTGTGCGGCGCGACGGCGGCGCCGTGCGCGTCGGCGCCTGTGTCACCCACGATCAGCTCATGCGCAGCGCCGAGCTCGGCGGCGCGCACGTGGTCGCCGAGGCGGCGGGCGCCATCGGCGACCTGCAGGTGCGCAACCGCGGCACGATCGGCGGCAGCCTCGTGCACGCCGACCCGGCCGCCGACTGGCCGGCGGTGTTCCTCGCCCTCGACGGTGAAGCTGTGCTGCGCGGTCCGCGCGGCGAGCGCCGCCTGCCGGCGGCCAAGTTCTTCACCGGCCTGCTGCAGAGCGCGACGGCCGCCGACGAGATCCTCACCGAGGTTCGACTCGCCATGCCCGCCGGGCGCAGCGGGACGGCCTACGCCAAGATGCGACATCCGGCCTCGGGCTTCGCCGTCGTCGGCGCCGCTGCCGTGCTCACCCTCGACGCCAAGGGCCGCTGCGAGCGCGCCGCCATCGGCGTGACCGGCGTCAACGCCAGCGCGTTCCGCGCTCACAGCGTCGAGAAGGCGCTGCAGGGAACGGGGCTCGACGCCGCCGCGGTCGAGAAGGCCTGCGCCACCATCGCCGAGTGCGACGCCCTCGGCGATGCCTTCGCCTCGGCCGAGTACCGCCGCCATCTCGCCGGCGTGTACATCGGCCGCGCCGTCGCGCGCGCCAAGGAGCGAGTGAAGAATTAGCCCTCGTTCGAAATGCCTTGAAACCACGAAGGCCACGAAGAGGACGAATGGCAAGGGTTGCTGGGCCGTGCGAGGCAGGGCGAGAGGCTCACAGCTATGAGAATGATCCATGCGTCGCTGCCCTGCGCCGTGATCTTCGCCGGCTTCGTGTTCTTCGTGGTGAAAGGTTTTTTCGGATTGGGGCTCGTTAGCCACGGATGAGCACCGATGGACACAGCGCCTCGTCGCCAGACTCTGTGTTCATCCGTGGTCATTGGTGTTCATCTGTGGTTTCTCAACCAACTGCGTGAGGAGGAACCATGGCGCCGAAGAAAACCATCTACACCGCTCCGAGTCTCAAGTGGACCGATTCGCTGCCCACCGGCAGCGCCTGCGTGCGCGTCGGCGACCTGCTCTGCATCAGCGGCCAGGTCAGCCTCGATGCCAAGTTCCGCGCCGTCGCCGCGGGCGACGTCAAGGCGCAGGCGCGCAACATCTTCAGCCAGATCCAGGCCGCCGTCGAAGCGGCCGGCGGATCGCTGGACGACGTCCTCGACCTGCTCTCGTTTCACAAGGACTGCCGCCAGCTCATGGACGTGGTGGAGGTCGCCAGGGAGTTCTTCAAGAAGGACTATCCGGCGTGGACGGCGATCGGCACCACGGGCACCTATGACCCCGACCTGCTGGTGAGCATCAAGGCGATCGCGCACCTCGGCAAGGAAAAGAAGCAGTGCTACACCCCGGACTCCGTCAAGTGGTTCCGCAGCCTGCCGCTGTCGGCCGCCTGCCGCAAGGGCAACCTGATGTTCCTCTCCGGCCAGGTGTCGGTCGATCCGGACGGCAACATGGTGGCGCCCGGCAATCACGCGCTGCAGGCGCGACAAGCGTGGGTGAACATCAAGTCCGTCATCGAGGCCGCCGGCGGCACGCTCGATGACGTCATCGAAACCCTGTCGTTCCACGTCGACCCGCGCGGCATGGAGATCGCCGGCGACCTGGTCCTGGCGGAGGTCTGGGGCCAGACCCCGCTGGCAAACGCGGCCTCGTGGACGGCGATCGGCACGCCGGCGCTGTATGCCCTGGGGATCATGGGCGAGTACCGCACGATGGTCGATTTCAGCCCCGGCAAGCGCATCGCCCACACACCCGACACGATCTGGTGGCGTGTCATCCCCGTCTCCGGCGGCAGCAAGAAAGAGGGCGGCACCCTGATCGCCGTCTCCGGCCAGGTCTCCTCGGACGGCGACGGCAACATCCTGCACGCCGGCGACGTCGCCGGGCAGGCGCGCTACGACTTCAAGCAGATCCGCAGGATCCTGGCCGGCTTCAACGCCACGCTCGATAACATCGTCGAGATCACCTCCTTCCACAAAGACATCCGTGCCTGGGAGACCGTGATGAAGGTCGGCGCCGAGCACTTCCGCAAGGGCGAGGCGCCGGCGTGGACGGCGGTCGGCATGTCGGGCATGTGGAAGGAAGGCTACCTGCACGAGATCCACGCCCTCGCGGTGGTGTGAGCGGGGAACGAGCGACCGCGACGAGCCGTAGCCGCGGGACCCGTGCCCGCCGGCAGCGCGGCGCGCTGCCCGGTGGGGCGGGGCCCGGCAACGGTGCGCCGGACGCAGGAGTCCAGCACCGGCGGTGATCCTCCGGCGACATTCCCCGCCAATCCCGGACGCACGCATCGCGCGGGCACAATACGGCGCGCCCCGCCTCTCCGCGCGGCGCACGCCGTGCGCCCCGACGCGGAATGGATGTGTGCCACGCGTGCCGACACGACTCGCGCCGTGGGTTCCGACGCACCGCGCGCCGCACGGGGCAATGTGGTGTGCCCGCCGCCCCCCCCCGCCGGGCGCACGCCGTGCGCCCCTACGCGGAATGGATGTGTACCACGCGTGCCGATACGACTCGCGCCGCGTGGGCGCGTGCCGTGGGCCCTTCACGCGCCCACCGGATTGGGGCACGGCGTGGGTTCGGGGTGCTACCTGCACCGTAGGGGCGCACGGCGTGCGCCCGAGCGACCGCGCCCATGGCGCCCGACCGCGAGAATGACGTGGTAGTTCTGGCCGGTGTCGGCGATCGGCCAAATGTTCGTTTGTGCCGCCTCCACGGCGCCGGGAAACCCGCAGAATCGGCATAGGGAGTGATGTACAAGCGCGGGTTAGGCAGCTAGCCCCGCCCGAGCCCGGCGCTGCGCTGCGCCCACACGGCGGTGAGGGCGATGGCGACGGCGACCAGGCCGATGCAGAGGCCGATCCACAGGCCGACCACGCCCCAGCCGGCGCTGAAACAGAGCGCCGCGCCGATCGGCAGGCCGAACAACCAGTGCCCGCCGAGGTTGGCGAGAAACGCCGTGCGCGTGTCGCCGAGCCCGCGCAGCGCACCCGTGGCGACGACCTGGATGCCGTCGAAGAGCTGGAAGGCGGCGGCGACGGAGAGCAGCGTGACGCCGCTCGCCAGGACGGCGGGCACGTCGGTGAAGATCGCCAGGATGGCGCGCGGCGCGGTGAGAAACACCGTCGCCGAGATGCTCATCGCGGCGACGCCGAGCGCCAGCGCGGTCCAGCCGGCGCGCGCCGCCGCCGCGGGGTGACGGCGCCCGAGCGCGT
The DNA here is from genome assembly GCA_964475125.1 of uncultured Binatia bacterium (SeqCode). GTDB lineage: Bacteria > Desulfobacterota > Binatia > HRBIN30 > CADEER01 > CAYYWP01. The sequence goes on from CAYYWP010000004.1 coordinate 58,021, forward strand.
GGCCCACCCGCACCGCGGCAGCCGACGAGATACCGAGCGGGATCATGAAGGTGAACGATGCCGCGCTGAGGGCGATCTGGTGGGCCGCCAGGGCGTCAGTGGTCAGCCGGCCGGCGAGCAGCGTCGCGGCGGTGAACACCCCGCTCTCGAGCAACAGGTGGAATGCCGCCGGCGTGCCGAGGCGGACGACCTCGATGAAGCGCGCGATCTCGAAGCGCAGCGGCAGCCGCCAACCGCGCCCGGCGCGCGCCTCGCAGCGCAGCACGTAGGCGAGGATGACGACAAACATGTAGACCCGCGAGGCGCAGGTCGCCCACCCGGCGCCCTCCGCGCCGAGCGCCGGAAGCCCGAAGGAGCCGAAGATCAGCACCCAGGCGACGGCGGCGTTGATGACGTTGGCGCTCACCAGGGTCACCATGATGATACGCACGTGGCCGAGGGCCTGGGCGTAACGCCGCAGGGTCGCATAGAGCAGCAGCGGCAAGAGGCTCCAGGTGACGGCGCGCAGGTACGGATGCGTCGCCTCGGCCACCGCCGGCTGAATGCCGAACCAGGTGAGGTGCGCATCGATGATGAGCAAGACGGGCGTGAGCAGCGCGGCCAGCGCGACGCTCAGATACGCACCGTGCACCAGGGCGCGGCGCGCATCCTCCAAGCGCCCGGCGCCGAAAGCGTGCGCCACCAGGTAGTCGAGCCCGAGCAGCATGCCGATGCCGAACAGGCCGACGGTGAAGTACACGTGGCTGCCGATACTCACCGCGCCGATCGCCTCGGCGCCGATGCGGCCGACCAGAATGGTGTCGACCAGCCCCATCGCCATCCAGCCGAGCTCGGCGAGCGCGACCGGCCAGGCCAGCGCGAACATCGCCGGCAGCTCGTTGCGCCAGGCGCGCAGGGTCTTGCTGGTCATCGGTCAGCGCACCTCTTGCCCGGCCCGAGCGCCGAGCGCCAGTCCTGCGCGCGGTCGACGAGCGCCGGCGGCGACAGCCCCTCGCAGGCGCGCTAGTGTCCTGAGTCCGAAATTCGCTGCATATCTCGGCGAGGCATCGGCGGCCCTGGCCAGGCGGCCGACGCAGGAATATCTGGCTATATTCCGAGGAGGCCAACGCCGCCAGGGGCGCTGAGGACCGCCGCGATATGCAGCGAATTTCGGACTCAGGACACTAGCGGCAGTTGAGATCCATCTCGACGCCGGTGTGGTCCGACGGCCAGCAGATCGGCTGCGGTGCTGGTCCGCAGCTGGCGGCGAACGGGTTCGGCAGCTCGGCGAAGAGACGCGTCGCCGTACCGTCGCCGTCGCGGTCGGCGGCGGGATCGAGCCCGACGCGACAGGGAAAGCCCTCGCCCGCGGGAACGAGAAAGATGAAATCGATGCGTTGGGTCTCGCCGCTGGCCGGCGACTCCAGCTCTGCCAGCGAGGCGTCGTCGCGTCCCGACGTACAGCCGGTACCGGAGGTCGGATCGCACTCGGCGTTGCGTGCGGCGAGGTAGACATCGCGCCAGCCGCGCTCGGTGAAGAGCCGATGCACGAAGCCGCCCGGCGGGCTGTTGAAGTCGCCGCCGATCAGCGCCGGCGCCGGGCCCATGCGCGTCGCGTCGATGAAGTCCATCATCTCGAGGGCCTGGCAGTCGCGGCGGACTTGTGCCCCCCGTTCCGTGCAATGGGCCGGGCAGGGTGGGCTGCCGGCATCGCAGGGCAGCGGCCCGCCGTCGGAGCCCGAGGCGAGGTGCGTGGTGTAGACGTCGAGCGCACCGAGGGGGTGGTCGACGCGCACGTGCAGCACCTTGCGAAAACCGGGGAACAGCGCCTGGCGCTCGACGAGCAGCACCGGGTAGCGGCTCAGCACCGCTTCGTCGTCGACGCCGAGCCGCTGGCTGCCCAGCGCCACCTCGTAGGGGAACGGGCAGGCGGTGAGGGCGTGCGCCTCGAGCAGTGGCAGCCACTCCCGCCACACTTCTTGCAACGTCACCACATCGGGGCAGCCGCGTTCGGCGATCCATTGAAAGAGCAGCTCGGCGCGGTCGGCGAGGCGGCAGTTGTCCAGGGTCGCGCAAGCGCCGGTGATGCCGTGCAGCACGTTGAGCTGCGCCATGGTCAGGTCGCGTTCGCCCGCCGAGCCGTCACCGTCATCGCCGCAGCCGGCGAGCAGTGCCAGTCCCAGCGCCACGACAAGCCGTTGGATGCGAAACAGGCGTCCCATGCTGGTGCCAACCTCACCGACCAGAGGCTGCAATTGCAAGCCTTGCTCGGGATCGGTTTCCGAGTCGGCACACTCTTTGGCCAAGCTCCGACACCTGGCCCCTGACACCCGACACCTGGTGTGATAGCCACCGCGCCGATGGCGATCGCCTCCGGTTTCGTCGACTTGGTCGGCAACACTCCGCTGGTCCGCCTGCGCGGGGCCTCGGCCCGCACCG